>NZ_JBSGHB010000016.1:0-141107 GCF_053604195.1 Actinokineospora sp. NPDC004072
AACGCCGCTAAACTTGCGAGGGCGTGAACGGGCTCCGCCCGCCTTCACCGCCTTCACGCCCAAGCGGCGTTTCGCTTAGGGGTCCCCGCGAATGCAGGTTCACCCCATCGGACCCCACCGCACGTCGCGCACCCCAGCCGCCTTCAGAGCCAACCCCGGCACAAGGCCAACCCCGGGACAAGGCCAGGCCGCCGCGCAGGCCAAGCTGGCGACAAGACCAAGGCTGGCGACACGGTGCCCGAGCAGCCACCGAGCAACAGCAGCAGCCACCGCCAGCAGCCAAGCAGCAGCAGCCAGCAGCCAAGCAGCAGGCACCGCCAGCAGCCGAGCAGCAGGCACCGCCAGCAGCCGAGCAGCAGGCACCGCTGGCCGCCGAGCAGCAGCAGCCGGCCGCCGAGCAGCAGCCACCGCCAGCCGCCGCCGACACAGCCGCCTTCCAGCCACGCCCCCCGAACAGGGGCTTCACCACCCCCCAGGCATCCTGAACGCGATGAGCGAGCAGATCCCCGCAGACCAGCGCGTCACCCCGCGGCCGTTGCTGCGGCCTGCGGTCGACCCCGCGGAGCAAGCCGTGTTCGGCAGGCCCGCAGGCGTCGAGGGGGCGTTCGCGGGGCATCGGACCCAGCTCAACCCCGTTCGGCAGGCCCCGCCGACCAGCGAGGCGCTCGCGTCGGCGTTCGGGCGGCCGGAGGGGCAGGTGGACACCCTGCAGCGGCCGCCGGGCCAGCGGCCCGCGGACGACGACCAGCGCGATCCCCTGTGGGCGGCTGAGCACAACCCGTGGCGCGACCCGGGCGCGGGCGCCGTCATCGGGCCGCCCGCGCTCGACCGGGAGGTCGAGGCGGACAAGGGGGAGCCCGGGGAGGTCGGGCGGCAGCTCAGCCTGCCCGAGGTGGTCTTCGGCAGGCGGGTCAAGCCGACCGCGCTGGTGGTGCTGGGTGTGGTGGCGCTGCTCATCGGGGCCGCGGGCGGTGTGGCCGGGTGGCTGCTCGCACGCGGCGGGGACAGCCTGACCAGCGATGTCACGCTCGCCGACGTGCAGCCGGGCAAGGAGCGGCCGCCGGGGTCGGTGGCCGACCTCGCGGCCCGGGTGCGGCCCGCGGTGGTGTCGATCGAGGTGAAGCTCGCGCAGGGCGGCGGCGGGTTCGGGTCCGGGGTGGTGATCGACGGGGCCGGGTACATCGCCACCAACTGGCACGTCGTCACGCTCGAAGGGCGGGCTGACGAGAGCGCGCAGATCACCGCGCTGTTCACCGACGGCACGCGCGCCAAGGCGAGCATCGTCGGAACCGACCCCAAGACCGATCTCGCGGTCATCAAGGTGGACGTGGACAACCCGACGGTCCTGCAGTTCGGCAACTCCGACGAGCTGCAGGTCGGCGACGGGGTGATCGCCATCGGGTCGCCGCTCGGGCTGACCGACACCGTGACCGAGGGGATCGTCAGCGCGCTGCACCGGCCCGTCGTCGCGGGTGGGGACAACGGGACCGCGCCCATCACCTACGACGCCATCCAGACCGACGCGGCCGTCAACCAGGGCAACTCCGGCGGTCCGCTGGTCGACTCGACCGGGGCGCTGGTCGGCATCAACTCGGCGATCCGCAGCAGCGCGGGCAACACCGGCAGCGTCGGCCTGGGCTTCGCGATCCCGTCCAACGACGCCCGCCGCATCACCGAGGCGCTGATCCGCGACGGCCGGGTCTCCCACGCCGACCTCGGCGCCAACGTCCGGTCGGTCTCCGCGGACACCGCCGAGGGCGCGCAGGTGGTCAACGTCACCGAGGGCGGCGCGGCGCACAGCGCGGGCATCGTCGAGGGGGACGTGATCCGCAAGGTCGGCGAGCGCCAGGTCCGCACCGCCGCGGAGCTGACCGTCGCCGTCCGCGCCCACCGGCCGGGCGACACCGTGCCCGTGGTGCTGGCCAGGCAGGGGCAGGAGCTGACGATTCAGGTGACCCTCGGATCGGATTGATTGGCTAGTCTGGGGTCAGGAGCGAGTGCGGAGGTATCTCAGGTGTTCGAGAGCATCGGCTGGGCCGAGATCCTCGTTCTCGGCATCGCGGGCCTGTTCATCCTCGGCCCCGAACGCCTGCCCGACGCCGCCGCCTGGCTCGGCCGCAGCATCCGCAAGGTGCGCGAGTTCGCCACCGGCGCGCGCGACCAGCTCAAGAACGAGCTCGGCCCGGAGTACGAGGACCTGCGCAAGCCCCTGGAGGACCTGCGCAGGCTGCGCAGCTTCGACCCGAAGCAGATGATGGCCAACCACCTCTTCGGCGACGACCACGACGGCACCAAGCCCAACGGCTACGCCCCGCAGCCCCCGATCCCGCAGATCCGGCCCGCCGCCCCGCCGCCGCCCGCCCCGGAGAAGAAGCCCGGCTTCGACACCGACGCCACCTGATCGCCAGCGGGCTCGACGCCCCCTGACGCACTCGCGGTCGGACTGGCGCTCCCGGCTCGGTCCGCCGACCCCGGCGGCCGCCTTCCGCGTCTCGACCGCCTTCACACGCCGCTGACGGCCCACCCCCGCCTGGCCCGGAACCGCGCGTCCCGGGCCGGGGCGAGCCCGGGAACCGCTACCGGCCTGCCGGGCTCACCGAGAGCATGCGGCCCGCGAGGCCGCGGGCGCGGACGGTCAGCTTGCCCGCGATGTCGTGCAGCACCTTCGCCGCGGGGGCGTCGGGCTGGGACTTGACCATCGGCTCGCCCGCGTCGCCGCCCTCGCGCAGGCGGGGGTCGAGGGGCACCTGGCCGAGCAGGGGCACGGCGGAGCCGACGGCCTGGGTCAGCGAGTCGGCGACGGCCTGGCCGCCGCCGCTGCCGAAGACGTCCATCCGGGTGCCGTCGGGCATCTCCAGCCACGACATGTTCTCGATCACCCCGGCCACCCGCTGGCGGGTCTGCAGGGCGATCGCGCCCGCGCGCTCGGCGACCTCGGCCGCCGCCTGCTGCGGGGTGGTGACGACCAGGATCTCGGCGTTGGGGATCAGCTGGGCCACCGAGATGGCGATGTCGCCGGTGCCCGGCGGCAGGTCGAGCAGCAGCACGTCGAGGTCGCCCCAGAAGACGTCGGCGAGGAACTGCTGCAGCGCGCGGTGCAGCATCGGGCCGCGCCAGACGACCGGGGTGTTGCCCGGGGTGAACATGCCGATGGAGATGACCTTCACCCCGTTGGCCTGCGGGGGCAGGATCATCTTCTCGACCTTGGTCGGCTTCTCCGTCGCGCCGACCATGCGCGGGATGGAGTGGCCGTAGATGTCGGCGTCGACGATGCCGACCTTGAGCCCGCGGGCGGCCATGGCGACCGCGAGGTTGACCGTCACGCTGGACTTGCCGACCCCGCCCTTGCCGGAGGCGACGCAGTACACCCTGGTCAGCGAACCGGCCTCGGCGAAGGGGATGCGCGGCTCCTCGGCGTCGCCGCGCAGCGACTTGCGCAGCGCGGTGCGCTGCTCGTCGGACATCACGTCGAGCTCGACGGCCACCGACTGCACGCCGGGCAGGGCCGACACCGCGGCGGTGACGTCGCGGGTGATCTTGTCGCGCAGCGGGCAGCCCGCGACCGTCAGGTACACGCCCACGTCCACCCGGCCGTCCGGGTGCACGGTCACGTCCTTGACCATGCCCAGCTCGGTGATCGGCCGGTGGATCTCCGGGTCCTGCACGCCCGCGAGCGCGGTGCGCACGGCCTCGACGCTGGGGACCTGCTGCGTGGAAGTCACCCGGCCATGCTACGTCGCCGCCTGCGGGCGACGGCGGCGCGCATGCCCGACGAGGCGACGCTCACAGCGCCCGGCCCCGGGACTCATCGCAGCCGCCTCGTGCACGCTCCGTACTATCGGCACTCTCTCCGAGTGAAGGAGGCCGCCGTTGACCGTGCCGCAGCAGTCCGCCCGGCCAACCCGAGACCAGCTCGCCGCCTGGCGCAACTTCCTGCGCGCGCACGCCCGGATCACCCGCAACCTGGAGGCCGAGCTGGTCGCCGAGCAGCGGCTGTCCCTCGGCTCCTACGACGTGCTGCTCCAGCTCGCCGAGGCGCCCCGGCGGCGGCTGCGGATGGCCGAGCTGGCCGACGCGGTCCTGCTGTCGCGCTCCGGGGTGACGCGGCTGGTCGACCGCTTGGAGCGGGCGGGCCTGGTGGCCCGCGAGCGCGTCGCTGGTGACGGGCGCGGGGTGGTGGCCGCGCTCACCGAGCGCGGGCTGGACACCCTCAGGACGGCGTCGCACACCCACCTGGCCGGGATCGTGCGCCACTTCGTCGCCCACCTCGACGCCGACGCGCTGGCCGAGATCGGCCGCATCTGCGGGAACCTGGCCGACCAGCCGCTGTGACCGCCCGTCAGGGCCGCTGCGCGTCGTCGCGGGCCGCCCGCCGCTTGGCCTCCCCGGCCAGGGCGACCTTGAGCTTCTCCAGCTCCCCGCGCAGGTAGTCGCGGGTGGCGACCTCGCCGACGGCCAGCCGCAGCGCCGCCAGCTCGCGGGCCAGGAACTCGGTGTCGGCCTTGGTCTGCGCGGCGCGGGCGCGGTCCTCCTCCAGGGAGACCCGGTCGCGGTCGTCCTGGCGGTTCTGGGCGAGCAGGATCAGCGGGGCGGCGTAGGCGGCCTGGGTGGAGAAGGCCAGGTTGAGCAGGATGAACGGGTAGGGGTCCCAGCGCAGCGACACCGCGGCCAGGTTCAGCGTGATCCACACGACCACGATCAGCGTCTGCCAGAACAGGAACTTGCCGGTCCCGAGGAAGCGGGCCAGCCGCTCGGAGAACCGGCCGAACGCCTCGGGGTCGAAGCGCACCCGCAGGCCGCGGGGCGTGCGGGGCTGGTCGAGCCTGCGGCGGTAGGACGGTTCAGGCACCGGTGACCCCCTCGGTGTGCCGCCAGCCCTCGGGCAGCAGGTGGTCGAGCAGGTCGTCGACGGTGATCGCGCCCACCAGGTGCTCCCCGTCGTCCACGACCGGCGCGCACACCAGGTTGTAGGTGGCGAAGAAGCGCGTGACGTCCAGCAGCGAGTCCCCGGGCCGCAGCGTGTCCAGCTCCCGGTCGACCAGCCCGGCCACCAGGTCCGACGGCGGCTCGCGCAGCAGCCGCTGGATGTGCACCAAGCCCAGGTAGCGCCCGGTCGGGGTGGCGCTGGGCGGCCTGCACACGAACACCATGCTGGCCAGCGCCGGGGTGAGGTCGGGGTTGCGCACCCGGGCCAGCGCCTCGGCGACGGCGGAGTCCGGGGTGACCACGATCGGCTCCGGGGTCATCAGCCCGCCCGCGCTGTCGTGGCTGTACTCCAGCAGCCGCCGCACCGGCTCGGACTCCTCGGGGTTCATCAGCTCCAGGAACCGGTTCTTGTCCGGCTCGGACAGCTCGGCGAGCAGGTCGGCGGCGTCGTCGGGGGCCATCGCCTCCAGCACGTCGGCGGCGCGCTGCTCGTCGAGGTGGCGCAGCAGGTCGGTCTGGGTGGTCTCGGACAGCTCCTCGATGATGTCGGCCAGCCGCTCGTCGTCGAGGGCGTCGGCGACCTCGTAGCGGCGCTTGGGCGGCAGCTCCTGCATGGCCTTGGCCACGTCGGCGGCGCGCATGGTCTCGAAGAGGGCCAGCAGCCGGTGGGCGTCCTGCGGCTGGCCGACCAGCTCGGTCACCCCCGGCGCCCGCACCTGCGACCAGTCCAGCACCTCGACCGGCCCGCGCCTGCCGAGCCTGCCGGTGCGCTCCCGCACGGCGATGCGGCTGAGCACCCAGTCCCGGGTGCGGGTGGGCTCCATCGCGGTGTCGACCACGACCGCGGTGCGCCCGGTCTCCAGCACGGTGACCCGGGCGTCGAGGAGCTGGCCGATCACCAGCGCCTCGTGCGGGCGCTGGGTGAAGCGGCGCATGTTGACCAGGCCGGTGGCCAGGGTGACCGCCTGCGGCTCGATCGCGGCGACCCGCAGCATCGGCACGAAGATGCGCCGCCGGGTGGCCAGCTCCACCACCAGGCCGAGGACGCGGGGCGGCGCCCCGTCGCCGCGCAGCCCGGCGACCAGGTCGCCGATCTTGCCGATGGACTCCCCGTCCGGGCCGAACACCGGCAGACCGACCAGCTGAGCCGCGAACACCCTGGTGGTAGCCACGCCGGTCAGGCTAGCGGCCGATCGGGCCGCGCACCGGCCAAACCCGGCCGGTCCGTCCGGTGTGGACGGATCAGCTGAGCGCCTCGATGATCAGGTCGACGCCCTGGCCAGCCGGGTCGTCGTCGTCGGACCACAGCCAGGACTCCACCGCGCGCACGAAGGTCCACCTGCGGGCCTTGGCCCGGTCCAGGCCCGCGGCCTCGGCCAGGATGTCCACGCGCTCGCCGAGGTCGCCTTCGTCGTGCCGGTTCCACAGCAGCGGGATGAGCCCGAACTCCGGGTCGCCCGCCAGCGGCTTGGGGTCGATCACCAGCCAGGGCTCGCGCTCGGCGCCGAGCACGTTCTCGTAGTGCAGGTCCTCGTTGACCAGCCGGGACGCGCTGCGCGGCCCGAGTTCGCGGCAGTAGGCCACCGCGCGCTCGATCAGCTCGGGGTCGATCGGGTCGCCGGTCGCGGCCAGCTCGGCGTTGGCGGCGGGCAGCTCCGCGGTCCACCGCTCGGCCACGTCGCGCAGGTGGCGCATGCCCGCGGGCGCGGGGCGGTCGAGGCGGCGCATGAGGTCGCCGGTGACCGCCAGGGCGTCGGCCAGCGGGACGTCCATCAGCGTGCGGTCGGCGTCCAGGCGCTCCAGCAGCAGGCTCCAGCCGTCCACGGCCAGCAGCCGGACCGCGCCGTCGCCGTCCCACAGGCGCAGGGTCCGCGCCTCGTCCTCGGCCTCCGGGTGCGGCCAGCCGATCTTGAGCGCCGCGGGCGTGCCGTCGGGGCGGCGGACGGGCTGCACCACCGAGCAGAACCCGAACCAGGACGGGCCGTCGGGGGTCAGCGCCCAGCGGTCGAGCATGGCCGCGCCCTGCGCGGGCAGCCCGGCCAGCCAGGCCCGGCCCGCCTCGCCCTCGCGCCTGGCGAAGGCGGTGGTGAAGGCCGGAGGGATGTCGAACACGCGCTCTCCCATGTCGTTGGTCACGATGGCGCTCCGGTGGGGACCGTGGTCGACTAGAACATCTAGGCAGTTACCGGTCGGTAGACAGCTCGGAGGCCCGATGCGTTCCCCCAAGGACTTCTTCCGCCCGCTCGCCGTCGGCGCACCGGAGCCGCTGCGGGAGGTGCCGCTGCGGCCCTCCCGGATGATTCACTTCTTCGACCCGAGCAACGCGAAGATGGCCGCGAAGGTTCCCGACATGGCGGCGCAGGCCGACGTGCTGCTGGGCAACCTGGAGGACGCGGTGCGCGCCGACCGCAAGGAGGCCGCCAGGACTGGTCTGGTCGAGATCGCCAAGGCGACCGACTTCGGCGACACCCAACTGTGGACCCGGATCAACAGCCTGGACTCGCCGTGGGTGCTCGACGACCTGATCACCCTGGTCACCGAGATCGGCGACAAGCTCGACGTGATCATGGTCCCGAAGGTCGAGGGCGCGGCCGACATCCACTACGTCGACCGGCTGCTGGCCCAGCTGGAGGCGCGGGCGGGCCTGCGCAGGCCGCTGCTGGTGCACGCGATCCTGGAGACCGCCAGCGGCGTGGCCAACGTCGAGGAGATCGCCACCGCCAGCCCGCGCATGCAGGGCATCTCGCTGGGCCCGGCCGACCTCGCCGCCAGCCGCCGGATGAAGACCACCCGGGTCGGCGGCGGCCACCCCGGCTACCTCGTGCGCACCGACCCGACCGGCGACGACATCACCGCAGGCCGCACCACCTACCAGCAGGACCTGTGGCACTACACCGTCGCGCGCATGGTCGACGCCTGCGCGGCGGCGGGCATCCTGCCCTACTACGGCCCCTTCGGCGACATCGCCGACGTGGTGGCCTGCGAGGACCAGTTCCGCAACGCCTTCCTGCTGGGCTGCGTCGGCGCGTGGAGCCTGCACCCCAAGCAGATCGCCATCGCCAAGAAGGTGTTCTCCCCCTCGCCGGAAGACGTCGCGTGGGCCCGCCGGGTCATCGCCGCGATGGGCGACGGCACCGGTGCGGTGATGATCGACGGCAAGATGCAGGACGACGCCACGGTCAAGCAGTGCCGCGTCGTGGCCGACCTCGCCGACGCGCTGGCCGCGCGCGACCCCGAGCTGGCCGCCGCCTACGCCGCGGCCACCGAGGGCGGTGCGTCGGCATGACCTACGTCCCCCGCCGCTCGGTGCTCTACATGCCCGGGGCCAACGAGCGCGCCCTGGAGAAGGCCAAGACGCTGGCCGCCGACGCGCTGATCCTCGACCTGGAGGACTCCGTCGCCCCCGACGCCAAGGCCGAGGGCCGCAAGCGCGTCTGCGAGGCCGTCGGCGCGGGCGGCTACGGCCACCGCGAGCTGACGATCCGGGTCAACGGGCTGGACACCCGGTGGCACGCCGACGACCTGCGGGCCGCCGCCGAGGCCGGTCCGGCCGCCGTCGTCGTGCCCAAGGTCAACTCCGCCGCCGACGTGCACGCGATCGAGCGGGCGCTGGAGGCGGCGGGCGCGCCGGACCGCACCGCGATCTGGGCGATGGTGGAGACGCCGATCGCGATGCTGCGCGCCCACGAGATCGCCGCGGCGAGCCAGCGGCTGACCGTGCTCGTCATGGGCACCAACGACCTGGCCAAGGAGCTGCACGCCGAGCACGTGCCCGGGCGCGCGCCGCTGCTGACCGGGCTGTCGATGGCCCTGCTCGGCGCGCGGGCGGCGGGCAAGGTCATCCTCGACGGGGTCTACAACGACGTGCGCGACCTCGACGGGTTCGCCGCGGAGTGCCGCCAGGGCCGGGAGTTCGGCTTCGACGGCAAGACCCTCATCCACCCGGGCCAGATCGGGCCGTGCAACGAAATCTTCGCCCCGTCCGATACCGAGGTCGAGCACGCCCGCCGGGTCATCGCCGCCTTCGAGGCCGCGACCGAGCAGGGGCGGGGCGTGGTCGCCGTCGACGGCCGCATGATCGAGAACCTGCACGTCGACAACGCCCGCCGCGTCCTGGACGTCGCGGCGGCGATCACCGCTGCCCGCGACGGAGCGTGATGATCGTTTAGTGGCGCTTGGTGGCCGTTCTTCCCTCGCTTGGCCCAAGATCTTCGGCTAACTGGCAACGAACCGTGAAGAATTGCGGCTGTTTGGCCTAGGACGGTTGAGGCGTCCTGCCCAACTTTCCCCGAGGGTGACTCGGATGGCGGACTCGGTGTTTAGCCTTCCCGCCATCTGAACCAGGGGGAAGGGGAAAGCCGGTGAGCGGCAGGGGACGACGACGTCCCGACCTGGCCCGGACCGGTGCGCGCATGGGACCGACGGTCGTGGGGGACTTCGCCGAGGCCGTCCGGCGGTGGCCGGACGCGCTCGCGGTCGCGGGCCCCCGCCCGCTGACCTACGCCGAGCTCGCGGCCCGGGCGGGCGGGATCGCGCGGGCGCTGGCCGGGATCGGCCCCGGCGCGCGGGTCGGGGTCGCGCTGCCGCACGGGCCGGAGGCGATCGCCGCGGTGCTCGGCGTGCTCGCCGCAGGCGCGGCCTACGTCCCCGTCGACCCGGCGTTCCCCGCCGCCCGGCGGGCCAGGATGGCCGAGATCGCGGGCCTGGCGACCACGATCACCGACGCGGCCAGCGGCATGCCCGGCATCGGCGTCGAGGAGGTCGCGCAGGCGCCGCTGGTCGTCGCCGAGCCCGGCGAGACCGCCTACGTGCTGTTCACCTCCGGCTCGACCGGGGACCCGAAGGCCGTCGCGCAGACCCACGCCAACCTGCGCCACGTCGTGGGCAACCAGGTCGCCGCCCTGGGGATCGGCCCGGGCGACCGGCTGAGCCTGGTGGCCTCGCTGTCCTTCGACGCCGCCATCCCCGACCTCTTCCCGGCGCTGGTCACCGGAGCCGCCGTGGTCCCGGTCGACGTGCGGGCCGTCGGCGTCGCCGAGGCGGCCCGGCTGCTCGACGCCCACGGCGCGACCGTCTACCACTCCACGCCGACCCTGTACCGGTATCTGGTCGACACCGGCGCGCGGCTGCCGTCGGTGCGGGCCGTGCTGCTCGGCGGGGAGCAGGCCACCTGGGCCGACCTGCGCCGCGGCCGGGACCGGTTCGCGCCCGGCTGCGTGTTCGTCAACGGCTACGGCGCCACCGAGGTCACCTTCGCCGCCCAGTTCCACATCGCCGCAGCCGACCTCCCCGACGACGACGGCCCGGTGCCGATCGGCGCCGCGCTGCCCGGCTACACCGTGGATCTCTCCGAGGACGGCGAGATCACCATCAGCGGTGAGCACGTGGTGCCCGGCTACCTCAGCGGTCCTGGCGACCGCTTCACCACCGTCGACGGCGTTCCCACCTACCGCACCGGCGACCTCGGCAGGCGCGCCGACGACGGCACGCTGATCTGCCTGGGCCGGATCGACCGCCAGGTCAAGGTCCGCGGCCACCGGGTCGAGCCCGCCGAGGTCGAGGCCGTGCTGTCCGCCGCGGCAGGCGCCCGCGCCCGGGTCATCGCCCGCGGCGGCCGCCTGCTCGGCTACGTCGAGTCCGCCGCGGCCGACCCGGCCGCGCTGCGGGCCGCCGTGGCCGACGCCCTCCCGCCGTACTGCGTGCCGCAGGCCGTGGTCGCGGTCGAGGCGTTCCCGCTCACCGTCACCGGCAAGGTCGACGAGCGCGCCCTGCCCGAACCCGAGCCGGAGCGGCCCGCCCGCGCCATGACCGACACCGAGCGCCTGGTGCACGACGCCTGGTGCGCCGTGCTGGGGGTCGCTTCGGTCGGCTTGGGCGTGGCGTTCTTCGACGCGGGCGGGCACTCGCTGAGCCTCGGCGTGCTGCGCGGGCGGCTGTCGGCGGCGACCGGGGCCGACATCGGCATCGCCGCGCTGCTGCGCCACCCGACCGTCGCCGCCCAGGCCCGCTTCCTCGACGCCGCCCCCGAGCCGCGCCAGCAGGCGGTGGCGGAGCGGGCGGAGAGCGGCGACGAGACCGGCGATGAGATCGCTGTAGTGGGTTTGGCCTGCCGGTTCCCCGGCGCGGCCGACGCCGCGGAGTTCTGGTGGAACCTCTGCGCAGGCGTGGACTCCATCCACGACCACACCGACGCCGAGCTGGCCGCCCTGGGCATCGGCCCGGGCCTGCGCGCCGACCCGGCGCACGTGCGCGGACATGGCGTGCTGGCGGGCATCGAGGACTTCGACGCCGACTTCTTCGGCTTCACCGACCGCGAGGCCGCGACCACCGACCCGCAGCACCGGCTGTTCCTGGAGGCGGCGTGGGCGGCGCTGGAGGACGCGGCCCACGACCCGGCGACCGAGCCCGGCCGCATCGGGGTGTTCGCCGCGGCGTCGGTGAACCGGTACTTCCTCTACCACCTCTTCGGCAACCCCGCCGTCGCCGACCTCGACCCCGACGACTGGGAGGGCAGGCTGCTCGGCCGTCAGCAGGCCGACCACCTGCCCGGCCAGGTCGCCTACCGGCTCGGCCTGACCGGGCCCGCGGTGGCGGTGCAGTCGGCGTGCTCCAGCGCGCTGGTCGCGGTCTGCGAGGCCGCGCAGAACCTGGCCGACTACCGCTGCGACATCGCGCTGGCGGGCGGGGTCGCGGTGACCTGGCCGCGGCACCGGGCGGGCGGCATGGCCTCCCCGGACGGGCGCTGCCGGGCCTTCGACGCCGCCGCGCAGGGCACCGGCTTCGGCTCCGGGGTCGGCGTGGTGGTGCTGCGCAGGCTGGCCGACGCCCGCGCCGACGGCGACCACGTCTACGCCGTCCTGCCCGGCTGGGGCGTGACCAACGACGGCGCGGACCGCGCGGGCTTCGCCGTGCCCGGACCGGCCGGGCAGGCCGAGGCCATCGCCGACGCGCTCGCCGCCGCCCAGCTCGACCCGGCCGAGGTCGGCTTCGTCGAGGCGCACGGCAGCGGGACGCCGCTGGGCGACGCCATCGAGGCCGCCGCGCTCACCGAGGTGTTCGCGGGCGTCGAGCGGTGCGCGCTGGGCTCGGTCAAGACCAACATCGGGCACCTCGACGCGGCGGCGGGCATCGCGGGCCTGATCAAGGCGATCCTCGCCGTGCGGCACGGGCAGATCCCGCCCAGCCTGCACTTCACCGCCCCGCACCCGGACGTCGACCTCGGCCCCTTCACCGTGCCGACCAAGCTCACCGCCTGGCCTGCTGGGCGGCGGGTGGCGGGCGTCAGCGCCTTCGGCGTCGGCGGCACCAACGCCCACGTGCTGGTCCGCCAGTCCGAAGAGGACACCCCGGGGCCGTGTCCGGACCAGCGGTGGACGCTGCCGGTGTCCGCGCGCGACCCGATCGCCCTGCGCGCCGCGCTCGTGCGGCTGCGCGACCACATCGCCGAGCACGCCCCCCGCCTGGCCGACGTGGCCTACACGCTGGCGGTCGGCAGGCGCGCCTTCCCCTGCCGGGTCGAGGTCGCCTGCACGCAGGCCACGGTGCTGGCCGCGCTGGACGCGGCGATCGCCAGCCCCGTCCTCGTCGCCGGGGAGCCGGTGGTCCAGCGGTTCGACGGCCTCCCGGTGCGCCGCATCCCCTTGCCGACCTACCCGTTCCAGCGCTCGCGCCACTGGATTGACCCGCCAGGCAAGGAAGTGCCGTAGTGGATTGGTTCGCCACCCGCGTCCCGCGCCCCGGCGCGGACGTCCAGCTGTTCTGCCTGCCCTACGCCGGGGCCGGGCCGTCGGCGTTCGCGTCCTGGCCGCAGGCGGCAGGCCCGCGGGTCGAGGTGCACGTGCTCGCGCTGCCCGGCCGGGAGCGGCGCATCGGCGAGGACCCCCGGTTCACCGTCGCCGAGGTCGCCGCCGCGCTGGCCGAGCGGGCCGACCGGCCCTTCGCCCTCTACGGGCACTCGATGGGGGCGCGGCTGGGCTTCGAGGTGGTCCGCGAGCTGCGCCGCACCGGCCGGGCGCTGCCGGAGCGGCTCATCGTCGGCGGCTGCCGGGCCCCGCACCTGACCGCCGCGACGGTGTTCGACGGGTTGTCCAAGGTGGACGATGGGGAGCTGGTGCGCAGGCTCACCGACGGCGGCGGGCTGCCCGCCGAGGTCGCCGCCTCCGCCGAGCTGGTCGACCTCCTGCTGCCCGCCCTGCGCGCCGACTTCGCCTGGATCGACGACTACGCCCACACCGACGAACCCCCGCTGCCCATCCCGATCACCGCCTGCCACGGCCGCGGCGACCGGGCCGTCAGCGCCGAGCACACGGGCGAGTGGGCGCGCCACACCGACCGCTTCACCCTGCGCGAGTTCGACGGCGGCCACTTCTTCCTGCACGACGACGAGGCCGCGCTGCTCGCCGCGATCACCGCCGAGATCCTGCCGCCGCCGCTGGACGACCGCGTCCGGCTCGGCGGCACCGAGTGGTCGGTCTGGCCCGACGCCGAGCTGCGCACCGCGGGCTTCCCGGTCGAGGGCCTGCACTGGTTCGCCGACCCGGACCTGGCCGCGGCGGCGGACGCCGGGGCCGCCGACTTCTCCGACCACCTCGCGGGCGCGCTGGCCCGCACCGACGAGCGGCTGGGCAAGGTGCTCGCCGACCCGTTCTTCGCCGAGGCCCTGACTTGGCAGAACGCCGAGCTGGCCGAGCGCTTCGCAGGCGGGCTGTCGCAGCGGGCCGGCACCCGGCGCAGGCAGCGGCTGGTGCTGGGCCGGTACTGGCAGCGCTACTGCGCCAAGAACGAGACGATCGGCTTCTTCGGCCCCGAGCTGGTCGCGCGCGTGGCCCGCGGCGCCGCGCCGATGACCGCTGTCCCCGGGCCCGGCCTGGTGCGCGGGCGCGCGGTGCGGTTCGAGGCGTGGGCGCTGGCCGCCGTGGGCGCGGCGCTGTGCGCCGACCCGGCGGTCCGGGCGTGGCTGCCGCCACGGCTGGCCCCGCACCTGACCGTGCGCGACCGGGCCGTGCTGCGCCCGGCGCGCCCGCCGCTGCCGCTCAGCCCGGCCGAGGCGACCGCGGTCGCGCTGTGCGACGGCAGACCGGCCGTGCACGTCATCGCCGACCTCGCCCAGCACGTGCGCGACGCCGAAGCGGTGCTCGGCAGGCTGGTCGAGCGCGAGATCCTGACCTGGGACGCCGACCTGCCCATCAGCCCGCAAGCCGAAGACGTGCTGCGCCTGCGGGTGGCGGCGATTGGCAACGAGGCGGTGCGCAGCTCCGCCCAGTCCACTCTGGACCGGCTGTTCGCCGCCCGCGACGCCGTGGCCGCGGCGGCGGGCGACCCCGCCGCGCTCGCCGCGGCGATGACCGCGCTGGGCGCGGAGTTCACCGCCATCACCGGCCGCGACGCGACCCGCGACGGCGGGCGGACCTACGCCGCGCGCACCCTCGTCTACGAGGACACCGCGCGCGATCTCGACGTGGTGGTCGGTGCGGGCCTGCTCGACGCCGTGGCCGCGCCGCTGGCGCTGCTGCTGCGGGCCGCCCGCTGGCTGACCAACGCCCTCGCCGACGCCTACACCGCCGCCCTCGCCGAGCTGCACGACGACCTCGCCGCCGACGGACCCGTGTCCCTGGCCGACCTGTGGTTCCTGGCCCAGGGCCTGTTCTTCGGCGACGGCCCGCGCCCGGTCGACGCGGTCTCCGCCGAGTTCGCCGCCCGCTGGGCCCGGCTGTTCGGCATCACCGACCCGCAGGCGAGCAGCGTCCGGTTCACCACGGCCGACCTCGCCGAAGGCGCGGCGCTGGCCTTCCCCGCCGACCGCCCGGGCTGGTCCGGCGGCGTCATCCACAGCCCCGACTTGCAGATCTGCGCCTCCTCGGTGGAGGAGATCAACCGCGGCGAGCACACCGTCGTGCTCGGCGAGCTGCACACCGCGTGGGCCAGCCTGGACTGCCCGGTGTACGCCTCCTGGCACCCCGACCCCGACCGGCTGCGCAGGCGGCTGGCCGAGGACCTGGGCGGGCCGGGCGTGCGCCCGCTGTTCCCGGCCGACTGGCCGCGGCGCACCGGCCGCCTCGGCGACGGCCTGGTCGGCCGCGGCGACCTGCAGCTGGCCTTCGCGCCCGCGCCCGGGGCCGACCGGGCGCGGCTGGTCCCGGCCACCTCGGTGCGCGTCGAGCGCGCGGACGGCGACCTGGTCGCGGTGCTGGCCGACGGGCGCAGGCTGCGGTTGATCGAGGTGTTCTCCGCGCTGCTGTCCACCCACGCCGTCGATGCGTTCAAGCTGGTGGCCGCGGCCCCGCACACCCCGCGCATCACCGTGGACCGGCTCGTCGTGGCCCGCGAGACCTGGCGCACGACCGCCGCGGAGACCGGGCTGGTCGAGGCCACCGGCGACGCCGAGCGCTACCTGGCCGCCCGGCGCTTCCGCGCGCGGCTGGGCCTGCCCGAGCGGGTCTACGTCAAGATCGGCACCGAGACCAAGCCCTGCTACGTCGACTTCACCGCGCCCGTCTTCGCCCTGTCGCTGTGCGCGATGGTCCGCGCGGCGGCGGCCCACGGCGGCGGTGAGGTGTCGGTGACGGTCAGCGAGGCGCTGCCCGGGCCGGACCAGTCGTGGGTGCCCGACGCCCAGGGCAGGCGCTACACCGCCGAACTGCGGCTGCACGTGGTGGACGGATCATGAGCGGGCACCTGGTCGACCTCGGCGGCACCGGCTGGCTGGTCTGGCGCGACGGGCTGCTGCGCTCGGCGGGCTTCCCCGCCGCCGGGCTCGACCGCTTCGCCGACCCGGACCTCGCGCCGGTCGCCGACGCCGCCATCGCGGGCACCGGCGACCGCGAGGTGTTCGCCAAGGCGTTCGCCGACTCGGTGGAGCGGTCCGCGGCCGCGGCGACCGCCACCGCGGCTGATCCGGTGCTGCGCGAGGCGGTGACCTGGCAGAACCCGGCGGTGCTCGTCGCGCTGGACGGGCTGGTCAGTGGCGGCGAGCGGCGCAACGTGCGGCGGCGGGACCGGGAGAAGGCCCTGCTGCGCTACTGGCAGCGCTACTGCGGCAAGAGCGAGACCATCGGCTTCTTCGGCCCGGTGGCCTGGCTGCGCGTCGAGGACGGCGCCCCGCCGCTGCTGGTCACGCCGGGGGAGCGCGCCGTGCGGGGCAGGCGGGTGTTCTTCGAGGCGTGGGCGATGGCCGCGCTCGCCGACCGGCTCGCCGCCGACCCCGAGATCCGCCGGTGGTGGCCGGTGCGGCCGCGCCCGCACGTGAGCATCGAGGGGCAGCGGGTCGTCGTCCCGCTGCTGCCGCCCATCCAGCTGTCCGCGCTGGAGGCCGCGGTGCTGGCGCTGTGCGACGGCCGACCGGCCCGCGAGGTCGCCGAGGCCGGGCTGCTGCGCACGCCGTCGGACGCCTACCTGCTGCTGGAGCGCTTCGTCGACAGGGGCGTGCTGCACTGGGACGCGGGACTGCCGCTGAGCCCGCGCGCCGAGGACGTGCTGGCCGAGCGGATCGCCGCCATCGGCGACGACGCGGCCCGGGCGCGCGCCGAGGAGCCGTTCGCCCGGCTGCGCGCCGCCCGCGACCGGGTGGCCCCCGACAGGCTCGCCGACGCGCTGCGCGAGCTCGACGTGGAGTTCGTCGCCGTGACCGGGGCGCCGCCGCGCAGGCGCAGCGGCATGGCCTACGCCGGGCGGACGCTGGTCTACGAGGACACCCTGCGCGATGTCGACGTCGTGGTCGGCCCCGCGCTGCTCGACCGCATCGCCGAGCCGCTGGCCGTGGTGCTGCGCGCGGCCCGCTGGCTGACCGCCGAACTGGGCGCGGCCATCGCCGCCGGGCTGCGCGAGCTGCACGCCGAGCAGCCCGGGCCGGTGCGGCTGTCGGACCTGTGGACGCTGAGCCAGGGCCTGCTGTTCACCGGCGACGACCAGCCCGCCAACCGCATCGCCGCGGAGTTCACCCGCCGCTGGTCGGTCCTGTTCGGACTCGGCTCCGGCCCGGTCGCCGTGCCCGCCGCCGAGGCGCTGGCCCGCGCGGCCGAGCTGTTCCCGGCCGCCGCGCCCGGCTGGCCGTCGGCGCGCGTGCACAGCCCGGACATCCAGATCGGCGCGGCCGACGCCGCCGCGGTCGGCCGGGGCGAGTGCCAGTTCGTCCTCGGCGAGCTGCACCCGGCCAGCACGCCGGTCGACAGCGCCCTGTTCTCGGTGTGGCACCCGGACCCGGCCGCGCTGCGCGCCGGGCTCGACGCCGACCTCGGCCCGGCCCGGCTGCGGGTGCTCTACCCGGCCGACTTCCCCCGCCAGACCGGCCGCACCCGGCACGGCCTGGACGGGCCGCTGGACCGCGAGCTGGGCATCGGCGACACCGAGGGGGCCGACCTGGCCCGCACGGTGCCCGCGACCGCCTGCCTGGTCGAGGACGTCGACGGCGAACTCGTCGTCCGGCTGCCCGACGGGTCGAGCTGGCCGCTGCTGGAGGCGTTCCACGACCTGCTCAGCGCCAAGCTCATGGACAGCTTCAAGCTGCTGGCCCCGGCCGCGCACACCCCGCGCATCACCATCGGCGAGCTGGTCGTCGCCCGCGAGACCTGGCGCACGACCGTCGGGGAGACCGGGCTGGCGGAGGTGACCGGGGAGGCCGAGCGGTACCTGGCGCTGCGGCGGCTCAAGGCGCGGCTCGGGCTGCCGGAGCGGGTGTTCGCCAAGATCGGCACCGAGACCAAGCCGTGCTACCTCGACCTCACCGGGCCGTTGCACGCCCAGGTGTTCGCCTCGATGCTGCGCACCGCCCAGGCCGAGGCGGGCCCGGACGTGGCGGTCGTGTTCACCGAGCTGCTGCCGACGCTGGAGCAGAGCTGGCTCACCGACGCCGCGGGCCGCGGGTACGTCAGCGAGCTGCGCCTGCAGATCACCGATCCCGTCCCCTACCCAGGAGGTGCGGCATGACGACCGTGCTCGACCTGATCGCCGAGCACGCGCGCACCCGCGGCGACGCGCCCGCCGTGCGGCAGTGGGACACCACCCTCACCTACGCCCAGCTCTGGTCGCGCGCCTGCGGGCTGGCGGCCAGCCTGGACGTGCGCCCGGAGGACCGGGTCGGCGTCGCGGTGGAGCGGACCCCGGACCTGGTCGTCGCCCTCCTCGGCGTGCTGCTCAGCGGCGGGGCGTACGTGCCGATCGACCCGGCGCTGCCCGCCGCGCGCAAGCAGGAGCTGCTGACCGATGCGGGCGCGGTCGCCGTCGTCTCCGCCGTGTCCGACGCGGTCGCCGACCTCGACCCGGCGGTGGCCGAGTCGGCGCTGGCGTACGTGCTCTACACCTCCGGCTCGACCGGCGCGCCCAAGGGCGTGCTGGTCACCCACGCCAGCCTGCGCGACTACGTGGTCGAGAGCGGACGGCTGCTGGGCGCTGGCCCGGAAACGCGCGCGCTGGCGGCCTCGTCGGTCGGCTTCGACGCCAGCTTCGTGGACCTGCTCGTCCCGCTGGCGGCGGGCGGCTGCGTGATGCTGGCGGGCGAGGCCGACCGCGCCGACCCGCGCAGGCTCGCCGAGTTCGTCCGCGCGCACGGCGTCGACTGGGGCTTCCTGACCCCGGCCGTGCTCGGCCTGGTCGACCCGCACGAGGTCCCGGGCTGGACGACGGTGCTCAGCGGCGGCGACGTCGTCCCGGCCGCGCTGGCCCGGCGCTGGCTGCGGTCCGGGCAGCGCCGGTTCTTCAACCTGTACGGCCCGACCGAGACCACCGTCTCCGTCACCGCCGCGGAGGCCACCGGGGCCGAATCCGTGCTGCCCATCGGGGCCGCGACCGGCGGGCACCGGCTGCACGTGGTCGACGCCGACCTGCGCCCGGCCGACGAGGGGGAGCTGCTCGTCGGCGGTCCGGGGCTGGCCAGGGGCTACCACGGCGAGCCGGGGCTGACCGCGCAGCGGTTCATCCCCGACCCGTTCTCCGGCGAGCCCGGCGCCCGGCTCTACCGCACCGGCGACCGGGTGCGGCTGCTGCCCGACGGGCAGGTGGCCTACCTGGGCAGGCTGGACCGCCAGGTCAAGATCCGCGGCCAGCGGGTCGAGCCCGCCGAGACCGAGGCCGCGCTCGCGGGCATCGAGGGTGTGGCCGAGTGCGCGGTCCTGGTCGACGGGGACGCGCTGGTCGCCGTCGTCGCCCCGGAATCCGCGCCGGACGACCTGGTCGAGCGGCTCGCCGAGCGGCTGCCGCCCGCCCTGGTGCCCGCCCGCGTCGTGCGGGTGCCCGCGCTGCCGCTGACCCCGGCGGGCAAGGTCGACCGCGCGGTGCTGGCCCAGACGTCCACAGTGGACTTCGATGATCCGGTCGAGGCCGCGGTGGCCCGGGCGTGGGCGGCCGCCACCGGGCGCCCGCCCACCCGCGACGCGGACTTCCTCGCCGCGGGCGGGCATTCGCTGGCCGCCATGCGCCTGGTCGCCGCGCTGCGCTCGGCCCTCGGGGTCGGCGTCGCCGTGGAGGCCGTCTTCGAGGGGCGCACCGTCGCCGGGATCGCCGAGCGGGTGGCCAAGGCCGAGCCGCTGACCGGCCCGGCCGTCCCCACCGGCAGCGAGCCCGCCCTGTCCCCGCCGCAGCAGCGGCTGTGGTTCATGGACCAGCTGGCCCCCGACCACGCCCCCTACAACATCGCGCTGGCCACCCGGCTGCGCGGCGACCTCGACGTCGCGGCCCTGCGCCGCGCGCTCACCGCGGTCGCCACCCGCCACGACGTGCTGCGCTGGCGCATCCTGCAGACCGCGGGCGTGCCCTACGCCGTCCGCGACGAACCCGCCGAGGTCCCGCTCGACGTGGTGCACGCGACCGCCGACGACATCCCGCGCCTGCTCGCCGCCGACGCCGCCGCCCCGCTGGACCTGGCGGCAGGCCCCGCCTGGCGGGCGCGGCTGTACCGCGTCGCGCCCGACGAGCACGTCCTCGGGATCACCCTGCACCACGCGGTGTTCGACGGCTGGTCGCAGGAGGCCCTCTACCGCGACCTCGCCGACGCCTACGCCGGGAAGGACCTGCCCCCGCTGCGCGCCGGGTACGCCGACTACGCCCGCTGGCGGGCCGAACGCGACCGCAGGCAGGGCCCGGACGACCTCGCCTGGTGGACCGAGCACCTGGCGGGCGCGCCGACCGTGCTCGACCTGCCCCGCGACCGCCCCCGCCCGCCGACGCCGACCTACCGCGGCGCGGAGGCCCGCGCCCGGGTCGAGCGGGCCGACGCCGTGCGCGCGCTGGCGGGCAGGCTGGCGACGACCCCGGCGACGGTGCTGGTGGCCGCGTTCGGCGAGCTGCTCGACCGGCTCACCGGCGGCGCCGACCACGTCGTCGGCCTGGTGCTGGCCGACCGCGGGCACGCCGAGTTCGACGACGTGGTCGGCTTCTTCGTCGACACCGTGCCGATGCGGCTGCGCGGCGGCGGCAGCTTCGCCGAGCGGGTGGCCCGGGTCGCCGACGAGGTGCGGGCCGCCGCGGCGCACCCGGCCGCGGCGCTGGACCGCATCGTCGCCGCGCTCGGCGCGGGCCGCGACCCGTCGCACGCGCCGCTGGTGCAGGTCCTGGTCAACGTCCTGGACTTCGCCGACCCGGCCGCGCGCCTGCCCGGGTGCGCCGCCGAGCCGGTGCGGGTCGCCAAGCCGGGGTCGCCGTTCGACCTGACCCTCTACCTCGACCCGGCGGAGGTCGCCGTCGAGACCGTGCACAACCCCGACCTCTTCGACGCCGAGCGCATCGATGCCCTGCTGGCCGACCTGGCCGAGCTGGCTGGCGCGCTCGCCGCCGACCCGGACCGCCCCGCCGCCGAGGTCGCCGCGCACCTGCCCCGGCCAGCCGTGCGCACCGCGGCCCCCGGCGCGATGGCCAGGCCCGCCGCGGAGCACGCGGCGGCGGGCGGGCCGGAGACGGCGACCGAGCGGCTGGTCGGCGAGATCTGGCGCGCGGTGCTCGGCAGGCCCGTGCGCGCCTCGGACAACTTCTTCGACATCGGCGGCGACTCGATGGCGATGGCGGCCGTGCACGCGCGGCTGACCCAGGCCACCGGCCGCCAGGTGCCGCTGCTGGACCTGTTCCGCCACCCCAACGTGCGGGCGCTGGCCCGCCACCTCGACGGCGCGGGCGGCCAACCCGAGCTGGCCAAGGCCGCCCAGCGCGCCGCCGCCCGGCGCGCCCGGCCCCGCCCGACCCGACCCGCCCCGCGCCGCGGCGCCCAAGGAGACTGACGATGACCCACCCCGAAGACACCCCCGGCGTCGAGCCGATCGCGATCGTCGGCGTCGCCGCCCGGGTGCCCGGCGCGGCCGACACCGCGGCCTTCTGGCGCAACCTCGTCGACGGCGTCGAGTCGGTCACCCGGTTCACCCGCGACGAGCAGATCGCCCGGGGCGCCAAGCCCGCCGAGGTGGACGACCCGGGCTGGGTGTCGGCGGCCCCGGTGGTCACCGGGTTCGACGAGTTCGACGCGGGCCTGTTCGGCATGTCCGAGCACGAGGCGCGCATCACCAGCCCCAACCACCGGCTGTTCATGGAGTCCTGCCTGAGCGCCCTGCAGGACGCGGGCTACGACCCGGCCCGCTACGACAGCCCCATCGGCGTCTACGCGGGCACCGGCGGCAACGACTACCTGTGGGAGAACGTGCTGCGCAACGCCGCGGTCGGCGCGTCGCCCTACAACGTGGTGTCGCTGGCGACGGGCAACTCGCCCAACTACGTCGGCACGCTGCCCGCCTACAAGCTCGACCTGCGCGGGCCGAGCATGACCGTGCACACGGCGTGCTCCACCTCGCTGGTCGCCTTCCACCTGGCCTGCGAGGCGCTGCGCAACCACGAGTGCGACATGGCGCTGGCGGGCGGGGTCAACATCGAGCTGCCGCACGGCGTCGGCTACCTGGGCATGGACGGCTTCACCTCGCCGGACGCGCACTGCCGCCCGTTCGACGCCGCCGCCAACGGCACGGTGTGGGGCAGCGGCGTCGGCGTCGCGCTGGTCAAGCGGCTCTCCGACGCCATCGCTGACGGCGACACCATCCGCGCGGTCGTGCTCGGCAACGCGATCAACAACGACGGGGCGGGCAAGGTCGGGTTCACCGCGCCGAGCCAGGACGGGCAGGCCGAGGCGATCGCGCAGGCCGTCGCCATGGCCGGGGTCGACCCGCGCAGCGTGACCTACATCGAGGCGCACGGCACCGGCACCGCGGTCGGCGACCCGATCGAGGTCGCCGCGCTGTCGTCGGTGTACGGCCAGGGCGTCGCCGACCGCGGCTGGTGCGGCATCGGCTCGGTCAAGTCCAACATCGGGCACCTGTCGCAGGCGGCGGGCATCATCAGCCTGATCAAGGTCGTGCTGGCGATGGAGCACGGGCTCATCCCGCCGACGATCAACTACGAGCGGCCCAACCCGGCCATCGACTTCGCCGCCACCCCGTTCTGGGTGGCCGACTCGCTGACCCGCTGGACCCCGGACGGGCCGCGCCGGGCCGGGGTCAGCTCCTTCGGCATCGGCGGCACCAACGCCCACGTCGTGCTGGAGCAGGCGCCCGCGCCCAAGCCCGCGCCCGCGGCGGCCGGGCCGCAGGTCGTCCAGGTGTCGGCGCGCAGCGCGGCGGCGCTGGAGCGGGCCGTCGCCGACCTCGCCGACCACCTCGCGGGCTCCGACGCCGCCCTGGCGGACGTGGCCATGACCCTGCGCGAGGGCCGCGCCGAGCACGCGCACCGGGTCGCCGTGGTCGCCGCGGACACCGCCGACGCCGCGGCGGCGCTCAAGGCCAAGCGCCGCCGGATCACCGGGGAGGCGAGCGCGCCGCGGGTGGCGTTCCTGTTCTCCGGCCAGGGCTCGCAGTACGCGGGCATGGCCGCGGCGCTCTACGAGCGCGAGCCGGTCTTCGCCGCCGCGGTGGACGAGTGCACCGCCGTGCTGGGCGACGACCTGCGCGCCCTGCTGCTCGACGCCGGGACCGGCGAGCTGGTCAACCAGACCGCCAACACCCAGCCCGCCCTGTTCACCGTCGAATACGCCCTGGCCAAGCTGTGGGAGTCGGTCGGCGTGCGGCCCGCCGCGCTGCTGGGCCACTCGATCGGCGAGTATGCCGCGGCGACCGTCGCGGGCGTGTTCAGCCTGCCCGACGCGCTGCGCGTGGTGGCCGAGCGCGGCAGGCTCATGCAGTCGCTGCCCGCGGGCTCGATGCTGGCGGTCCAGCTGGACGAATCCGCCGTCGAGCTGCCCGACGGGCTGTCCGTGGCGACGGTGAACGGCCCCGGCACGTGCGTGGTCGCGGGGGAGCCTGCCGCCATCGACGCCTACGCCGCCGAACTGGCCGAGCGCGGGGTCAAGGCCAAGGCGCTGCGCACCTCGCACGCCTTCCACTCGGCGATGATGGACCCGATCCTGCCCGCGTTCACCGAGTTCCTGCGCTCGGTGCCGCTCAACCCGCCCGCCATCCCCGTCCTGTCCAATGTGACCGGTGGCTGGCTGACCGCCGAGCAGGCCGTCGACCCCGCCTACTGGGCCGACCACCTGCGGCAGCCGGTGCGCTTCGGCGCGGCCGTGGCCACCCTGCTCGCCGCCGACGGGCCGTGGCAGCTCGTCGAGGTCGGCCCGGGCAGGCAGCTCGCGGGCCTGGCCCGCATGCAGGTCGCCAAGGCCGACCCGGCCCAGCGCGGCCTCGCCCCGCTGACCAGCCTGCCCGGCCAGGGCGAGCCGGAGGTCTTCGCCACCGCGGCGGCCACCCTGTGGACGCTCGGCGTCCCGGTGCGGCTGCCCGCCGCGCCCGGCGCGGGTCGGGTGCCGCTGCCGGTGTACCCGTTCGAGCGCAAGCGCTACTGGGTCGACCCCGACCCCGAGGAGGCGGTGGCCAAGCCGCGCGGGCCCCGCGGGCTGGCCGACTGGTTCGCCGTCCCGGTGTGGCGGCAGGCGGTGACCACCGCCCCGCGCGGCGAGCTGGGCCGCGTCCTGCTGCTGGGCGACGGGCCGCGCGCCGACGCGCTGGCCGCCGCGATGGACGCCGTGCGCGTGCGGGCGGGCGAGGCCTTCGCCAGCACCGACGACGGCTACACCGTCCGGCCGGGCGAGCGCGCCGACTACGACGCCCTGGTCGCGGCCTTGGGCGCGGACCTGCCCGGGCACGTCGTGCACGCCTTCGCCCTCGACGCCCCGCCCGCGGGCGAGGACCCCGCGGCGGTGTGGGCGGCCCAGGACCGCGGCTTCCACAGCGCGCTGGCCCTGGTGCAGGCGCTGGCCGACCGCGCGGTGCGCCTGGACATCGCCTGCACCGGCATCGGCGACGTCCGCGGCGACGACCTGACCCACCCCGAGCACGCCACGCTGCGCGGCATCGCCCGCGTCGTGCCCGCCGAGCTGCCCGACCTCGACCTGCGGCTCATCGACGCCGACACCGGCTCCGCGCTGCTCGACGAGCTGCGCAGGCCGACCACCGACCGCGAGGTCGCGCTGCGCGGCGCCCGCCGCTGGGTGATCGGGTTCGACGAGCTGGGCCTGCCCGAGGCCGCCGACGGCGTCCGGGAGGGCGGCCGCTACCTGATCACCGGCGGCCTCGGCGGCATCGGCATCACCCTGGCCGAGGACTTCGCCGTGCGCGCCAAGGCCAAGCTGGTGCTGACCGCGCGGGCGGGGCTGCCCCCGCGCGCGGAGTGGGACACCCACCTGGCCGTGCACGGCGACGGCCCGACCTCCCGCATCGGGCGGGCCATCGCCGCGATCCGGCGGATGGAGGCGGCCGGGGCGCAGGTGCTGGTGCTCGCCGCCGACGTGACCGATGTGGACAGCCTGCGCCGGGTGCGCGCCGCCGCGGTCGACGCCTTCGGCGGGCTCGACGGCATCGTGCACGCCGCGGGCGTGGCGGGCGGCGGCGTCGCCGAGGTCAAGCAGCGGGCGGCGGCCGAGCGCGTGCTGGCCCCCAAGCTCACCGGGACGCTGGCGCTGGCGTCGGTGTTCGGCGGCGACGAGCTGGACTTCGTCGTGCTGTGCTCGTCGGTGACCGCGGTGCTCGGCGGGTTCGGCCAGGTCGACTACTGCGCGGCCAACGCCTTCCTCGACGCGCACGCCCGCGCGGGCCGCGGCTGGCGCGCACCGCTGCTGTCGCAGAACTGGGGCGGCTGGGCCGAGCTGGGCATGGCCGTGGAGACCGCGGCGCTGGCCCAGTCCGGCACGGTCACCGTGGAGTCGGCCATCGACCACCCGGTGCTGACCACGCTGGCGGTGACCGGCGACCAGGCGGTCGCCCACGGGATCGTCACGCCCGCGACGCACTGGGTGCTCGACGAGCACCGCATCGGCGGGACGGCGGTCGTGCCCGGCACCGCGCACCTGGAGTGCGCGCGGGCCGCGTTCGCCGCCGCCGTGCCCGGCAGCGGGTGCGTCGAGCTGCGCGACGTCGCCTTCCTGGAGCCCTTCGCCGTCCCGGACGGGGACGCGGCGCGCTACGAGGTCGTGCTGTCGGTCTCCGGGGGCACCGCCGAGTTCCTGGTGCAGGGCAGGCGCGGCGGCGTCGTCACCAAGCACGTCGCGGGGACGGCGGAGTGGGCCGAGCCAGCGGGGGAGAAGATCGATGTCTCCGCCGTCGCCGCGCGGACCGCGCCGCTGGACGCCACGACCGGCTTCGGCACCGGCCGCACCAGCATGCTGGCCTTCGGGCCGCGCTGGGCGGCGCTGCGCGAGCACCGGGCCGGGGCCGATGAGGAGCTGGCCACGATCGTCGCCCCGCCCGCGGCGGCGGGCGACGACTGGGTGCTGCACCCGGCGCTGCTGGACGTGGCCACCGCCTTCGGCGCGGGCCGCGGGTCGGGGACCTACCTGCCCATGTCCTACGGCCGGGTCGTCGTGCGCGACCGGCTGCCCGAGCGCTTCCACAGCCACCTGCGCTACCGGCCCGCCGACGGCGACGAGGTGGTCGTGGCCGACCTGTCCGTTGTGGACGACGACGGGCGCGAGCTGGTGGCGGTCTCGGAGTTCCTGCTGCGCCGCGTCGACCAGGGCGCGGTGACCGGCGGGCTGGGCGCAGCGCCCGCCCCGGCCCGGCGGCGCGACCCGGCAGCAGGCGACATCGCCCCCGCCGACGGCGTGGCCGCCTTCCACCGCAGCCTGGCCGCCGGGCTGGGGCCGCAGGTGGTCATCACCCCGGTGGCGCTGGCCGAGATCGCCGCCCGCGCCGGCGCCCCGGCCGAGGCCGAGCCGGTCGCGGCCGCGGTCGAGGGCGACGCCTCCGCAGGCCCGCGCACCGAGCTGGAAGCGGTGATCGTGCGCGCCTGGCAGGAGAGCCTGGGCGTGTCCGCCGTCGGCGTGCACGACGACTTCTTCGCCCTCGGCGGCAACTCCCTGGTCGCCGTGCAGCTGATCGCCGCGCTGCGCAACGCCACCGGCGTGCGGCTGCCGATGCGCAGCCTGTTCGAGGTCCCCACGGTCGCCGGGCTGGCCGAGCGGATCGAGGAGCTGCGCGCCGAGGCCGAACCCGAGCCCGAACCCACCCAGACCATCCGCCGCCTCCCCCGCGCCTGAGAGGACGTCATGACCGACCTGGACACCGCGGCCCTGCCGCTGCTCGTCGAGCCCGACGGGCGCGCGATCACCGACCTGATCACCGACCGGCGCGCCGAGCTGCGCGCCGCCCTCGCCGACCGCGGGGCGCTGCTGTTCCGCGGGTTCGACGTGGGCGGGGTGGACGGCTTCGACGCCGTCGTGCGCGCCCTGTCCGGCGAGCCGCTGCTCTACACCGAGCGCTCATCGCCGCGCAGCACCATCAAGGGCCGCGTCTACACCTCGACCGACTACCCGCCGGACGAGGAGATCTTCCTGCACAACGAGAACTCCTACCAGGCGGCCTGGCCGCTGACGCTGTTCTTCTACTGCGTCGAGCCGCCCACCACCCTGGGCGCGACCCCGCTGGCCGACGTGCGCGAGGTCTACCGGCTGATCGATCCGCAGGTGCGCGCCGAGTTCGAGGCGCGCGGCTGGATGCTCGTGCGCAACTTCCACCCCGACTTCGGCGCGGCCTGGCAGGACACGTTCAACACCACCGACCGCGCCGAGGTCGAGCAGTACTGCGCGGCCAACGGGATCACCTGCCAGTGGCAGGGAAAGGACGGGCTGCGCACACGCGCGGTCCGCCGGGCGGTGCACCTGCGGCCCGGCTCCGACGTGCCGCGCTGGTTCAACCACATGGCGTTCTTCCACGTGAGCACCCTGCCCGCCGACCTCAGCGAGGGCCTGCGGTCGATGTTCGCCCCGGACGACCTGCCCACGAACACCTTCTACGGCGACGGGGCCGAGATCCCCGCCGACGTGCTCGACCACGTCCGCGGCGCCTACCGGGCCGCGACCACCCGATTCGACTACCACCGCGATGACGTGCTCGTGGTGGACAACATGACCGCCGCGCACGGGCGCGAGCCGTTCACCGGCCCGCGCAAGATCGCCGTCGCGATGGCCGAACCGCACGGGAGCCAGGGATGAGCCAGATGACCGTCGTGGTCAACGACGAGGAGCAGTACTCGGTGTGGGCCGCCGACCGCCCGCTCCCGGCCGGGTGGCGGTCCACCGGGTTCACCGGCGACCAGGCGGCGTGCCTGGCCCACATCGACCAGGTGTGGGTGGACATGCGCCCGCGCTCGGTGCGGGAGGCGTCGTGAGCAGGCAGTGGTCGTTCCCGGCCTCCTACGCCCAGGAGCGGGTCTGGTTCGCCAACCAGCTCGACCCCGCGTCGCCGGTCTACAACGTCTCGGCCCCGACCGAGCTGCCCGACGGGCTGACCCACGAGCAGGTGCGGTCGGTCCTGGCGGCCGTCGTCGAGCGGCACGAGTCGCTGCGCACGCACTTCGCCCTCGACGGCGACGCGCTGACGCAGGTCGTGCACGAGCGCGTCGAGGTCGACCCGCCGGTGGTCGACCTGCGGCACATCCCCTACGACGAGCAGCCCCCGCACATCGATGAGCTGGCCTCGCGCCTGGCCCGCACGGCCATCCCGCTGGACCAGCCGCCGCTGTGGCGCGCGGAGCTGGTGCGCCGCGGGGAGCGCCGGTGGACGCTGCTGCTGGTCGTGCACCACGCGGTGTTCGACAGCCGCTCCCAGGTCATCTACGACGGCGAGCTGCACGCCCGCGCCCAAGCCGCGCTGCGCGGGGAGGCGCTGGCGCTGCCCGAGCCGGAGATCCAGTACGCCGACTTCGCCGTCTGGCAGCGCGAGCACATCGCGGGCGACGAGCTGGCGCGGCGGGTCGAGCACTGGCGGCGGACGCTGGCGGGCGCGCCGCCGGTCATCGCCCTGCCCACCGACCGCCCCCGCCCCGACCGCATGGGCTTCGACGGCGACGAGGTGTGGTTCGACCTGCCGCCCGGCCTGCTCGACCGGGTCGGCGCGCTGGCGGCGTCGCTGTCGGCGACCCCGTACATGGTGCTGCTGGCGGCCTACGCGGCGCTGCTGGCCCGGCTGTCGGCCAGCGAGGACATCGTCGTCGGCGTCTCCACCGCGGGCCGCGACCGGCCGGAGCTGGTCGACCTGATCGGGATGTTCGTCAACCCGGTCGTCCTGCGCGCCGACGTCTCCGGCGACCCCGCCTTCACCGACCTGGTCTCCCGCGTCCGCGCCGCGCTGGCCGACGCGATGGACCACGGCGACACCCCGTTCCAGGCGGTCGTCGCCGACCTGGTGACCCGCCACGACCCCGCGGTGCAGCCGCTGTTCCAGGTCGCCTTCAACTTCGTCCCCGACTCCGGGTTCGACCAGGTGAAGCTGGGCACCACCAAGGACGACCTGGCCTTCGACATCACCACCGGCACCAGCCGCCTGCTCTACCGCACGGCCCTGTTCGACCGGGCCACGGCGGAGGCGATCGTCGCCCGCTACGTCCGCCTGCTCGACGCGGCGGTCGCCAGCCCGGACGCCCGGGTGTCGGCGCTGCCGCTGATGTCGGCGGAGGAGCGCGCCGCCGTCCTGGCCGCCAGCCGGGGCGAGGTCCGCGACCTCCCGGCGGAGCTGGTCCCCGCCCAGCTCGCCGCCCAGGTGACCCGCAGCCCGTCCGCCCCGGCACTGGTGTGCGGGGGACGCACGTTCAGCTATGCGGAGCTTCAGGCGTGCGTTGACGCCCTGCGCGCGAAGATGGCGGTCGGCCGCGGCGACATCGTGGCCCTGGCCCTGCCGCGCTCGCCGGAACTGGTCGTGGCCGTCCTCGCCACCCTCCACTCCGGAGCGGCCTACCTCCCGCTGGACACCGACCACCCCCCGGCCCGGCTGGCCGCCCTGCTCGCCGATGCCCGCCCCGCCCTCGTCCTGACCACGGCGGACACCGCCGCTCTCCTCCCCGCGGACACTCCGACGCTGGCGGTGGCGCTCGACGCGGCCGACCCGCTGCCCGCCGCCCCGGTCCTCCCGGCCGATCCCGCCTACGTCCTCTACACCTCCGGGTCCACCGGGCTGCCCAAGGGCGTCGTCGTGGAGCACCGGGCGCTGGCGGCGTACCTGGCGTGGGCGCGGGCGACCTACCCGGGGCTGGCGGGCGAGGTGCTGTTGCACTCCCCGGTGACGTTCGACTTCACCGTCACCGGCCTGCTCGGCACCCTGACCGCGGGCGGCACCATCCGCCTCGCCGGGCTGGATGAGCCCGCAGGCCCGCAGCCGCCCGCGTTCGTCAAGGCCACGCCCGGCCAGCTCCCGCTGCTGGACGCGGCCCGCTCCCCGAGCGCGGACCTCGTGCTCGGCGGCGAGGCGCTGACCGCCGAGCAGCTGCGGCCCTGGCGCGCGGCCAACCCGGGCGCGACGGTGGTCAACGAGTACGGGCCGACCGAGGTCACGGTGGGCAGCGTCGCCGCGGTGATCGCCCCGGGCGCGGAGCTGCCGCCGGGCCCGGTCTCGATCGGCACGCCGACGTGGAACACCGATGCGTACGTGCTCGACGCCGCGCTCGCCCCGGTGCCCGACGGCGTGGTGGGCGAGCTGTACCTCGCGGGCGCCCAGCTGGCCCGCGGCTACCTCAACCGGCCGGGCCTGACCGCCGAGCGCTTCCTGCCGTGCCCGTTCGGCGAGCCGGGCTCCCGCATGTACCGCACCGGCGACCTGGTCCGCAGGCGCCGCGACGGGGTGCTGGAGTACCTGGGCCGCGCCGACCAGCAAATCAAGCTGCGCGGTATCCGCATCGAGCCCGCCGAGGTCGAGGCCGCCCTGCTGGCCCTGCCTGGCGTGCAGGCGGCGGTGGTGATCGCCCACCACGACAACACCCCCGCCGACACCTCCGCAGGCACCCCCGACGACGCCCGCCTGGTCGCCTACGTCGTCGGCGACCCCGGCCCCGCCGTCGACACCCTCCCCACCGTCCTCCCACCGCACCTGGTCCCCTCGGACGTGCTCACAGTCGACGCGATCCCCTTGACCCCCAACGGCAAGCTGGACCGCGCCGCCCTGCCCGCGCCCACCCGCAGGGAGCGCGGCTACGTCGCGCCGCGGACCCCGGCGGAGGAGCTGGTGGCGGAGGTGTTCGCCGACATCCTCAACCTCCCGAAGGTCGGCGCGTTCGACCACTTCCTCGAACTGGGCGGCAACTCCCTGCGCGGCATGCGCGCGATGGCCCGCATCCGCGCCGAAATCGAGGTCGACGTCCCCATGCGCGCCTTGTTCACCCACCCGGTGGTCGCCGACCTGGCCGCCGAGATCGACAAGGCCATCGCCGCCGAGGTCGCCGCCCTCTCCGACACCGAGGTAGCCGCCCTCCTGGCCGACCAGGACCCCACCCCATGACACGCCCCCACCCAACGCCGCACCCACCCACGCCAGGGACCACCCCACGCACGGTCCCAGCCGTAGGCGCCTCCCTCCCCGAACAGTGGGCAGGCGTCATCGCCACCTCACGGGAGGGAACCACCCCTCCCGCAGGCGAATGGGCGCAGCCTCCCCGCACCGACCGCAGCGCACGCGCCACCACCCCCGGTGCGCGGCCGCCCGCCCGGGACGCGCAGGACAGCGCCCTCCCACGGACGTCTGCGGGCAGCGCCTACCCGCGGGCGTCAGCAGGCCGCGCCCTCACGCAGGCGTCTCCGGGCAGTGCCCTCCGGCGGGCGTCTGCGGACTTCGCCCTCGAGCGGCCGTTCGCGGGCAGCGCCTTCCCACGGGCGTCTGCGGACAGCGCCTTCCCGCCGGCGTCAGCAGGCCGCGCCTTCGCGCAGGTGGCTGCGGGCGGTGCCTTCCCGCGGGCGTGTGCGGGCAGCGCCCTCCGGAGGGCGTCTGCGGGTCGCGCCCGTGGTGGGGCGGTCGCCGGGACTGCCCCTGGGCACAGCACGAAGTCAGCTAGCGACGAGGAGCATGCCGCATGACCGCCGCCCCCGAGGCCACCGACCGTTCGGCGGCTGCCGCTGCACTGCTGGCCAAGCGGCTGCGCAAGCGGGCGGCTGCGCCGCGGGCGGTGATCGAGCGGCGGCCGGAGGGGGTGGCGCCGCCGCTGTCGTTCGCCCAGGAGCGGGTCTGGTTCATGGACCAGATCGCCCCGGGGGAGGCGGCGTACCACATCGCCGTGCCGCTGCGCGTGCGCGGACCGCTGGACGAGGCCGCGCTGCGAACCGCGCTCGCCGCGCTCACCGACCGGCACGAGGCACTGCGCACCCGGTTCCCCGCCGACGCCGACGGCAGGCCGATGGCCGTCGTCGCCGAGCACGTCGACGTGCCGTTGCGGCATGCCAGCGCCGCCGATGAGGCCGCCGCGCAGGCGATCGTCGACCAGGCGGTGCTGGAGCCGTTCGACCTCGCCGCGGGGCCGCTGCTGCGCGCCCTGCTCATTCAGTTGTCCGAAGTAGACCACATCCTCCTTCTGACCCAGCATCACATCGTCGGCGACGGGTGGTCCGTCGACGTCCTGCTCCGCGACCTCATCGCCAGCTACCACGGCCGCGTGCTGCCCGAACTCCCCGTGCAGTACGGGGATTTCGCGCACTGGGAGGCGAACCGGCCCGCGGAGGCGCATCTCGACTACTGGCGCGACCGCCTCTCCGGGGTCGAGCCGCTCGACCTCCCCACCGACCATGCTCGACCCGCAACCCAGACATATCAAGGCGATTTCGTCGAATTCACGATCAGCGAACAGATCGCGGGCAAGCTCCGCGACTTGGCCGCCGACCACGGCGGCACGCTGTTCATGACCCTCCTCGCCGCCTACCAGGTCCTGCTGTCCCGCCACAGTGGACAGCACGACTTCGCCGTCGGCGTCTCCTCGGCAGGCCGGTCCGCGCCGGAGCTGGAGAACGTCGTCGGCATGTTCATCAACATGCTGCCCATGCGGGCCGACCTCGCCGACGACCCGACCTTCACCGAGCTCCTCGCCCGCACCAAGCGCAGCGTCCTCGACGCCTTCGAGCACGCCGAGGTGCCCTTCGCCCGGGTCGTCCAGGAGCTCGGCGTCCCCCGCGACGTCAGTCGCTCGCCGGTCTTCCAGAGCATGTTCGTGCTCCAGAACTACGAGATGGGCCGCTTCGCCGACGACGCCGCGGCCAGCGACGTCACCTTCGAGTGGACCCCGATGGAGCTGCGGGCCACCCGGTTCGACTTCGAGCTGCACGTCGTCGAGGTCACCGGCGGCCTGTGGGGCAAGCTGGTCTACAACACCGACCTGTTCGACCGTGCCACCGTCGAGCTGATCGCCGAGCGCTGGAAGGCCCTGCTCACCGCCCTCACCGCCGACCCCGGCGCCCAGGTGTCCCGAGTGGACATCCGCGCCGCGGCAGACCGGGCCGTCCCGGCGGCCGCCAACGCGACCGAGCGCCCCTTCCCCGACACGACCCTGCACGCCCTGGTCGAGGCCCAGGTCCAGCGCACCCCGGACGCTCCGGCCGTCACCTTCGAGGGCAGCACCCTCACCTACGCCCAGCTCAACGCCCGGGCCAACCAGGTCGCCCACCGGCTCATCGAGCGGGGCGCGGGTCCGGAGACCCTCGTCGCCGTCTGCGCCAACCGGTCGCTGGAGCTCCCGGTCGCCCTGCTCGGCATCCTCAAGGCGGGCGCGGCCTACCTCCCGCTGGACCCGGAGTACCCGGCCGACCGCCTCACCTTCATGATCGAGGACGCCCAGGCCCCGGTGGTCCTGGCCACCCGCGAGTTCAAGAGCACCGCGGGGAACGTCCTCGTCCTCGAAGACGACTTCGCCGACTGCCCCACGCACAACCCGGACAGCCGCGCGACGCCCGACAACGCCGCGTACGTCATCTACACCTCCGGCTCCACCGGCCGCCCCAAGGGCGTCCCGAACACCCACCGGGGCATCGTCAACCGCCTGGACTGGATGCAGGACGCCTATCGGCTCGACGGCACCGACAGCGTCCTGCAGAAGACCCCCTTCGGCTTCGACGTCTCCGTCTGGGAGTTCTTCTGGCCCCTGCAGACCGGCGCGCGGCTGGTGCTGGCCAAGCCGGGCGGCCACAAGGACGCGGCCTACCTGCGCGAGCTGATCGACCAGGAGCGCATCACCACCGCGCACTTCGTGCCGTCGATGCTCGGCGTCTTCCTCGGCGAGCAGGCCGCCTGCCCGAGCCTGCGGCGGGTCATCTGCAGCGGTGAGGAGCTGCCGCTGGCCACCGCGCGCGAGTTCATCACCCGCTTCCCGCACACCGAGCTGCACAACCTCTACGGCCCCACCGAGGCCGCCATCGACGTCACCGCGTGGCACTGCGCGAACCTCGACGGCCTCACCGCGGTCCCCATCGGCGCGCCCATCGCCAACCTGCGCGTGCACATCCTCGACAAGCACGGCGTGGAGACCCCGATCGGCGTCGCGGGCGAACTGCACATCGGCGGTGTCGGCGTCGCCCGCGGCTACCACCGCCGACCGGCCCTGACCGCGGAGAAGTTCGTCCCCGACCCGCACGCCCCGGGCGCCCGGCGCTACGCCACCGGCGACTCCGCCCGCTGGCGGCGCGACGGCACCGTCGAGTTCCTCGGCCGCCTCGACCACCAGGTCAAGCTGCGCGGCCTGCGCATCGAGCTGGGCGAGATCGAGTCGGCCCTGCGCGACCTGCCGGAGGTCGCCGACGCGGCGGTCATCGTCCGCCAGGACACCCCTGGCGACCAGCGCCTGACCGCCTACCTCGTCGGCGGGGCCGACCACGCCGAGGTCAAGGCCGCGCTGAAGAAGCGGCTGCCCGAGTACATGGTGCCAACGGCGATCGTCGACCTCGACGCGCTGCCGCTGACCCCCAACGGCAAGCTCGACCGCAAGGCCCTGCCCGCCCCGCAGGTCACCCGCAGCGGCGAGCTGGTCGAGCCGCGCACCGACACCGAGCGCGCCTTGGCCGCCATCTGGACCGACGTGCTCGCCATCCCCGCGGTCGGCATCGATGACGACTTCTTCGACCTCGGCGGGCACTCCCTGCTGGCCACCCAGGTGGTCGCCAGGATCAGGAAGATCCCCGACGCCCGCCCGGTCGGCGTGATGGACCTGTTCACCCACCGCACCATCCGCGACCTCGCCGAGTTCATGGGCGGGACCGACAGCGGCCCCCGCAAGCTCCTCTACGAGCTGACCAAGGCCAAGGCCCCCGCGCTGACCTACGTCTGCGTCCCCTACGGCGGCGGCAGCGCCATCGTCTACCAGCCCCTCGCCGACGCCCTGCCGGACGACCACGCCCTGTTCAGCGTCGCCATCCCCGGCCACGACGTCGGCCTCGACGAGGCCGCCCTGCCCTTCGACGAGCTGACCACCCGCATCGCCGACGAGATCCGCGAGCGCGTCACCGGCCCGCTCGCGCTCTACGGGCACTGCGGCGTCGGCAGCGCCATCACCGCTGAGGTCGCCCGCAAGCTGGAGACGGCCGGGCGCGACCTCGAAGCGGTCTACATCGGCGCGATGTTCCCGTTCGCCCGCCCCAAAGGCCCGTTCGCCACCGCGCGGACCAAGCTGGAGAAGCTGCGCTCCAACCGGCACTACGCGAGCTGGCTGAAGTCGATGGGCGTCGACACCGACGAGATCGACCCCGAGCAGGCCGACCGGATCATCAGCAACATGCGCGCCGACTCGCGCGCCGCCGAGGACTACTTCACCGACCTGCTCGACCGCGGGGCCGACAAGCTGCGCGCCCCCGTCATCTCCGTGGTGGGCTCGCAGGACCCGGTGACCGACTACTACGCCGAGCGCTACGCCGAGTGGCAGTTCCTCAGCGACACCCTCGGGCTGGTCGTGCTGGACGAGGCGGGCCACTTCTTCCTCAAGTACCGCGCCGACGAGCTGGCCGAGATCGTCTCCCGCACGCACCGCGCGATCGCCGCGGGGGACACCGCGGAGCTGTCCGACCGCGGCGACGACGCCCCGTGGGACCTGCGGGACTGGCAGGTGGTGGGCACGCGGGCGCCGTCGTCGGTCACCCCGAGCATGCCGCGCTTCCTCGCCGTCGCCCTCGGCCAGCTCATCGCCACGACCGGCGCGGCGCTGACCGCCTTCGCCCTGCCCATCTGGCTCTACACCCGCACCGGCTCGGTCACCGACCTCGGCCTGCTGTGGGCGCTGGCGCTGCTGTGCGGGGTGGTCATGCTGCCCATCGCGGGCGGGGTGATCGACCGGGTGGACCGGCGGCGGGTCATGCTCGCGGCCAGCTGCGCGTCCGGGGCCATCCAGCTGGTGCTGGCCGGGCTGCTGTGGACCGAGCGCATCGAGCTGTGGCACATCTACGTCCTGGTGTCGCTGAGCCAGGTCGCCGCGTCCTTCCAGCGGCTGGCGTTCCAGTCGTCGGTGCCGCAGCTGGTGCCCAAGCGCTACCTCGGGCACGCGATGGGCATCGCCCAGCTCTCCAGCGGGTTCGCGCTGCTGCTCATGCCGATCCTGGCCGCGGGGCTGCTGGCGCAGATCGGGCTGCGCGGGATCGTGCTCATCGACGTCGGCGGCTACGTCCTGGCCATCGTCACGGTGCTGCTCGTGCGCTTCCCGGACATGCTGGGCTGGCGGCCGCGCGAGCCGCTGGCCACCGCCATCCTCAACGGTCTGCGCTACTCCTGGCGCCACCGCGGCTTCCGGCTGATGCTGGGCTACTTCGCCCTCGGCAACGTCTTCCTCGCCCCCGCGCTCGTGCTGACCACCCCGCTGGTGCTCTCCTTCGGCGACATCGGCGACGTGGCCACCATCGCCCTCGCCGAGGCCGTCGGCGCGCTGGCGGGCGGCCTGGCGATGGCGGTGTGGGGCGGGCCGCGCGGTCGCCGGATGATCGGCGTGCTGTGCTTCAACCTGGGCACCGCGCTGGGCTGCCTGGCCATCGGCGTGCACCCGTCGGTGGTCGCGGTGGGCGCCGGCGTGTTCTTCATGGCCATGTCGATGGCCCTGGCCCAGGGCGTCTACGCCACGATCGTGCAGGTCAAGGTGCCCCAGCGGTTCCACGGGCGGGTGTTCGCGATCAACCAGACGCTGTCCTGGTCGACGCTGCCCATCGGCTTCGCCCTGCTCGCCCCGCTGGCCACCGCCGCGTTCGAGCCGATGCTGGCCCCCGACGGCGCGCTGGCGGGCACCGTGGGCGCGGTGATCGGCACCGGGCCGGGCCGCGGCATCGGCTTCGCCTACGTCGTCTTCGGCGTGCTGCTGGTCCTGGTGACCGCGGGCGGCTGGGCCGTTCGGACGCTGCGCCGCTTCGACACCGAGGTGCCCGACTCGCTGCCGGATGACCTGGTCGGAGCCCAGGAACGGGCCAATCGGCTGGCCCGTCACCGGTCCGTGACTATGACCGATTTGTCACCGGAGGATGACGCAGCAGGTCAGGGACGTGACGGGGAGTCAGAGGTTGCCGTGAGATAACGCACAGATCACGACGACGGCTTGCCTTGGTCCGCCGCATCCGCCTGAATGTCCGCATGGGTAGACACCGCCTCGCCGACGCGGAGGGCCGAAGTCTCCGGTCCCTGTTCTCCGGCCGCCGACGTCGTGACGACCTGATGTCCCGCAGCTTCCGCGACTGCGCCTCCTGCGGAGCCGACGTGTATGTCCTGGCCGAGGACTGCCGGGACTGCGGCGAACCCCTGGAACTGCGCGCCAGCTGACCGCCTGCGGACCAGCAGGAGCACTGCCACCGCGGCCAGCCCCAGCGCCGCGGCCGACCCACTCGTGATCCACACCACCGCGGGCGGCCCGGGCGCCTGCGGGGCGACCGACGCCAGCCGCACGTCGTGCACCAGGGCGTGGTCGTCGGCGCCTTGGAGCGTCGCCACGTGGCCCCGGTAGCCCTGGGCGTCGACGTCGATCGTCAGCCCGGTGACCGGCAGCGGGCCGTCGGGGTCCTGGACGAACTCGTACACCCCGTTCTCGTCGGTCGTCGCCGTGTCGGCGGTCCACTCCCCGTCGAGCCGCACGTAGGCGTTGCGCACCGGCTCACCGGTGGCCGAGTCGACCACCGTCCCGCGGATGACCGGGACGAACCCCTCGTCATCGGGGTCGACCTCCGGCGCAGGTAGTCGTCGTCGGCGGAGCAGCCGGGGAAGCCGAACTCGATGCCGCGCCTGTCGATGACCCATCTAAACCCGCAGCCAGGCCGCCGGTGTGCTTGGTCACCACTAGGTGGAAGTCGACCGGGGACGCAGGCCGAGAACGTGGCGAATGCGCGCATGGGCAAGCCCCCCAGTGATCAAGTTGGGCAATCGTGCCACAGCGCGGCGAACCGATACAGAGCCAGTGGTCCCGCCCACTTCCGGGGCGCGAACGGGCGTTGACCGCGCGATACTGCCGGGTAACCTCGGCCCGTCTCATAGGGAGCCCGCATGGCCCGCCTCGCCCAGACCGCCGGTCTCACCGACGTCCAGCAGGAGATCCTGGCGACGGTCAAGGACTTCGTCGACAAGGAGATCATCCCGCACGCGCAGGCGCTGGAGCACGCCGACGAGTACCCGGCGGACATCGTCGCGGGCATGCGGGAGATGGGGCTGTTCGGCCTGACCATCCCCGAGGAGTACGGCGGCCTCGGCGAGTCCCTGCTGACCTACGCGCTGGTCGTGGAGCAGATCGCCCGCGGCTGGATGAGCGTCTCCGGGGTCATCAACACCCACTTCATCGTCGCGCACATGCTCAAGCAGCACGGCACCGACGAGCAGAAGGCGCACTACCTGCCCAAGATGGCCACCGGCGAGATCCGCGGCTCCTTCTCCATGTCCGAGCCCGACCTGGGCTCCGACGTCGCCGCGATCAAGACCCGCGCCCGCCGCGACGGCGAGGGCTACGTCGTCGACGGGGCCAAGATGTGGCTGACCAACGGCGGCTCGTCCAACCTCATCGCCCTGCTGGTCAAGACCGACGAGGGCGCGCCCAAGGCCCACCAGAACCTGACCACCTTCCTGGTGGACAAGCCCGAGGGCTTCGGCGAGGTCGCCCCCGGCCTGACCATCCCCGGCAAGATCGACAAGATGGGCTACAAGGGCGTCGACACCACCGAGGCGGTCTTCGACGGCTACCGGATCGGCGCGGACAAGATCCTCGGCGGCGCCCCGGGCAAGGGCTTCGCGCACATGATGGACGGCGTGGAGGTCGGCCGGGTCAACGTGGCCGCGCGGGCGTGCGGCATCGCCATCCGCGCCTTCGAGCTGGCCGTGGACTACGCCCAGCAGCGGCGCACCTTCGGCAAGCCGATCGCCGAGCACCAGGCGGTGGCCTTCAAGCTCGCCGAGATGGCGACCAAGGTCGAGGCCGCCCACCTGATGATGGTCAACGCGGCCCGGCTGAAGGACTCCGGCCAGCGCAACGACGTCGAGGCGGGCATGGCCAAGCTGATCGCGTCGGAGTACTGCGCCGAGGTCACCCAGGAGTCCTTCCGCATCCACGGCGGCTACGGCTACTCCAAGGAGTACGAGATCGAGCGGCTGATGCGCGAGGCCCCGTTCCTGCTCATCGGCGAGGGCACCAGCGAGATCCAGAAGACGATCATCTCCCGCGGCCTGCTGCGGGAGTACCGGTCGCGCGGCTGAGGCAACACCCGGGGCCCCGGCGGGCACAACCGGGTATGACGACCGATAGCGAGCTGTGGGCGGCCGGGAGCGGCGCCGCCTTCGCCGTGCTGTTCGACCGGCACGCGAAGGCGGTCTACAACCACTGCTTCCGGCTGACCGCCTCGTGGGCGGCGGCCGAGGACCACACGCAGAGCACGTTCCTGCTGGCCTGGCGCAAGCGCGACCAGGTGGTCCTCCAGCGCGACTCGCTGCTGCCGTGGCTGCTGGCCGCGGCCACCAACGTCGTGCGCGCCGACCGCCGCTCGCTCGCCCGCAGGCTCCGCCTCGCCACCCGCGTCCCCGCCGACCCCCCGACCCCCGACCACGCCGACGACGTGGCAGGCCGCATCGACGACCAGCGCCGCATGGCCGAGGTCATCGCCGCGGTCGCCAAACTCCCCCGAGCCCAACGCGAAGCCGTCGCGCTGTGCCTGTGGTCGGAGGTGTCCTACGCGGACGCCGCCGCGGTCCTGGGGATAGCGGAGGCCAGCGTCCGGGCGCGGGTGAGCAAGGCCAGGACCCGGCTGGCCGACCTGCTCGCGGCATCGGCCGTCGCCGCACTCGCCACCGAGGAGACCGCATGATCGAGCTGCCCCCACCCCGCGACCTGCCGCCGCACCGGCAGGCCCGCATCCGCGCCGAGATCGTCCGCGCGGTGGACGGCCCGCCCCGGCGGCGCTGGATCGCCCCCCTGGCCACCGGGCTGGCCGCGGCCGCCGCGGTGGCGGTGTGGCTCGTGCCCCGCGAGGGCACGGCGCCCATCGACCCCGCCGCGAGCCCCGGGGTCGCCACCACGGCGGCTCCGACGGTGACCGGCCCGTCCTCGGGGTTCCCCGGGGTGTCCTCGCGGATGGTGGAGGAGATGGAGCGCGGCTGCGCCCTGATCACGAACTACGAGTCCAGCACCCCGCCCACCCCCGAGAGCAGCGACACCGCCGAGACCATCCGGCTGCGCAACCTGCTCGACGACGAGGCGGGGCGTCTGGTCCTGATCGTCGGCGCCGGCCGCATGGTCCAGTGCTCCGTCGAGCCGAACGGCCACTACACCGGCGGGTTCACCGTCTTCGGCCAGCAGGTCGACCCCGACCCCGGACCGGTGACCCTCGACCTGGCCACCTCCAGCCCGGGGGAGCGGGTGCTGGGCTTGCGGGGCTCGCAGGTGGTGGCGGGCCGGATCTTCGACGACCGGGTCGTGCGCGTGACCGTCACCTGCGACGGGCGCACCGCGGACGCCACCGTCGCCAACGGCACCTACCTGGTCCGGTTCCTGCACGGGACCGACTGGAAGTCACCTGCGAAGGCCGACGTGCGGGTCACCGCCTACGACGCCAACGGCGCCGAGGTGGGCGCGGTCATCACGTAGGCCGGTATCGGGTTCGCACCGGTCAGGGCTACTTGGCACTATGGTGGCATGACCGGTGCGTTCTCCGGCTCTGGCCGCAACCAGGGCCTGCCCAAGGTCCCGACGCCGCCCACGGGGTGGCCGATCGGGTCCTACGCCACCTACCAGGAGGCCCACCGCGCCGTGGAGCACCTGGCTGGCAATGAGTTCCCGGTCGAGGAGGTCACCATCGTCGGCGTCGACGTGATGCTGGTCGAACGGGTGATCGGGCGGTTGAGCTGGCCGAAGGTGCTGGGCACCGGGGCGCTGTCGGGGGCCTGGTTCGGGCTGTTCGTCGGCCTGCTGCTGGGCCTGTTCAGCACCCAGCAGGCCTCCTTCGCCCCGATCCTGGTCGGCCTGGCCGCCGGTGTGGTGTTCGGCCTGGTCTTCGCCGCCGTCGGGTACGCCAGCACGCGCAGCCGCGACTTCGCCTCCGCAACCCAGCTCGTCGCGGGCCGCTACGACGTGCTGGCCCAGCCGCGCAACGCCGAGCGCGGGCGCGATCTGCTCGCCAAGCTGGCCATGCGCCCCAGCTAGCGCGCCCGGGTCGAATTGCGGGTGCTGATCACCGGACTTAGGTTCGGGTGACCGGTGCGCGCGGGCCCCCCGGGTGCACCGGCGGCACGTCGCGGTGCGCGCTTCCCCCGACGTGTCCGTCGGAAGGAGGCAGGGCGAAATGAAGCATCCCCCCGGCCGCCGTCGCCTCCCCGCGGTGCTGGCCTCCGCGGTGCTGGCGGCCACGGCCGCATGCGGGTCCGATGGCGGCCCGATGACGATCAACGTGTACTACTCCACCGAGCAGAACTTCGACCAGGTCGTCGCCCGCTGCCAGGAGGAGGCGGGCGGGCGCTACGCGATCGCGTTCAACGTCCTCCCGCGCACCGCCGACGCCCAGCGCGAGCAGATGGTCCGCAGGCTGGCCGCGGGCGACTCCGACATGGACGTCCTCGGCCTGGACGTGACCTGGGTGGCCGAGTTCGCCGAGGCGGGCTGGATCGAGGAGTGGACCGGCGCCGACAAGGCCGAGGTCGAGGCGGGGACCCTCGAAGGTCCACTGGAGACGGCGCGGTGGGACGGCAAGCTCTACTCCGCGCCGAAGAACACCAACGTCCAGCTGCTCTGGTACCGCGAGGACCTCACCCCGCGCCCGCCCCGCTCGTGGGCGGAGATGCTGGAGATGGCCGAGGGCCTGCGCGCCCAGGGCAAGCCGAGCACCGTGCTGATGACCGGCGCCCAGTACGAGGGCCTGGTCGTGCAGTTCAACACCCTCGTCGCGGGCGCGGGCGGGCGGATCCTGTCCGAGGACAGCACGCGCGCGGTGGTCGACGACGGCGCGGTCGCCGCGCTGGAAGCGCTGCGCGACCTCGCGGTGTCCCCGGTGGCGAGCCCGTCGCTGTCCAACGCCCAGGAGGACGACATCCGCCTGGTCTTCCAGAACGGCGACGCCGCCTTCCAGATCAACTGGCCCTACGTCTACGCCGCGATGACCGAGGCCAACCCGGACCTGACCAGGACCCTGCGCTGGGCGCCGTACCCGGCCATCGACCCGGCCAACACCGGCACGGCCACCATCGGCGGGTTCAACCTGGCCGTCAGCGCCTACTCCGAGCACAAGGCCGAGGCGTTCGAGGTGGCCAAGTGCCTGCGCAGCGCGGAGAGCCAGAAGTACTCCGCGATCAACTCCGGCGTGCCGCCGACGATCGAGTCCGTCTACGCCGAGCCGGAGATGGCCGAGGCGTACCCGATGCGCGACACGATCCTCGCCGAGCTGAAGAAGGCGGCGGTGCGGCCGCTGACCCCGGCCTACCAGAACGTCTCGACGCTGATCTCCACCATCCTCTCCCCGCCCCGGGACATCGACCCGCCGCGCACGGCCGAGCGGCTGCGCTCCGAGGTGCAGGACGCCATCGACTCGAAGGGGGTCATGCCGTGAGCAGCGCGGTCGCCCCGGAATCCACCCGGCCCGCCGAACCGAAGCCCAAGGCGAGGGTGAGCGAGGGCAAGCGGGCCGAGCGCAAGCTCGGCTGGCTGCTGTGCGCGCCCGCCGCCCTGGTCATGGTCGCGGTGACCGGCTACCCCATCGCCTACTCCGTCTGGCTGTCGCTCCAGCGCTACGACCTGCGGTTCCCGGACCAGCGCCAGTTCATCGGGTTCGACAACTACGTCACCGTGCTGTCCAACGGCTACTGGTGGAACGCCTTCTGGGTCACCACCCTGATCACCGTCATCTCGGTGGTCATCGAGCTAGTCCTGGGCATGGCGCTGGCGCTGATCATGCACCGGACCCTGGTCGCCCGCGGCCTGGTGCGCACGGTCGCGCTGATCCCGTACGGCATCGTGACCGTCGTCGCCGCGTTCTCCTGGCGCTACGCCTGGACCCAGGACACCGGCTACCTCGCCCAGCTCGTCGCCCCCGACTCGGCCCTGCTGACCGAGCGGGTGCCCGCGCTGTCGATCATCATCCTGGCCGAGGTCTGGAAGACCGTGCCGTTCATGGCGCTGCTGCTCATGGCGGGCCTGGCGCTGGTGCCGGAGGACCTGCTCAAGGCGGCGTCGATGGACGGGGCGACGGCCTGGCAGCGCTTCACCAAGGTCATGCTGCCGGTCATGAAGCCCGCGATCCTGGTCGCGCTGCTGTTCCGCACGCTGGACGCCTTCCGCATCTTCGACAACATCTTCGTGCTGACCGCGGGCGCGCAGGAGACCTCGTCGGTCTCCATGATCACCTACAACAACCTCATCAGAGGGCTCAACCTGGGCATCGGCTCCACGATGTCGGTGCTCATCTTCCTCGCGGTGGCGCTGATCGCGTTCATCTTCGTGAAGGTGTTCGGCACCGCCGCGCCCGGCAGCGACAACGGGGGGCGGCGCTGATGGCCATCACGACCGGGACCAAGGCCCGGTGGGCGCTGCTCGACCTCGTCGTCGTCATCTACGCGCTGGTGCCGGTGCTGTGGATCGTGTCGCTGTCGTTCAAGACGCCCGCCACGCTGACCGACGGCAACTTCATCCCGCGCGAGTGGACGCTGCAGAACTACGCCGACATCTTCAGCACGACCACGTTCCTCCGGGCGCTGGCCAACTCCATCGGCATCGCCCTGATCTCCACGCTGATCGCGGTCGTGCTGGGCACGATGGCGGCCTACGCGGTGGCCCGGCTGGACTTCCCCGGCAAGCGGGCGCTGGTCGGGGTGTCGCTGCTGATCGCCATGTTCCCGCAGGTGTCGCTGGTGTCGCCGCTGTTCGAGATGGAGCGCTCGCTCGGGCTGTTCGACACCTGGCCGGGGCTGATCCTGCCCTACATCACCTTCGCCCTGCCGCTGGCGATCTACACCCTCTCGGCGTTCTTCCGGGAGATCCCGTGGGAGCTGGAGAAGGCGGCGAAGATGGACGGCGCGACGCCTGCGCAGGCGTTCCGCCGGGTGATCGCGCCGCTGGCCGCACCGGGGGTGTTCACCACGGCGATCCTGGTGTTCATCTTCTGCTGGAACGACTTCCTGTTCGCGATCTCGCTCACTTCGACCGAGGCGTCGCGGACCGTGCCCGCGGCGCTGTCGTTCTTCACCGGGTCGTCGCAGTTCGAGGACCCGACCGGGACGATCTCCGCGGCCGCCGTGGTGATCACCATCCCGATCATCGTGTTCGTGCTGTTCTTCCAGCGCCGCATCGTCGCGGGGCTGACGTCGGGCGCCGTGAAGGGCTGAGACATGGCTGAGATCGTTCTGGACAAGGTGAGCAAGCGGTACCCGGACGGGGCCCTGGCGGTGTCCGATGTGGATATCACGATCGCCGACGGCGAGTTCATCATCCTCGTCGGGCCGTCCGGCTGCGGGAAGTCGACCACGCTCAACATGATCGCCGGGCTGGAGGACATCACCTCCGGCGAGCTGCGCATCGACGGCGAGCGGGTCAACGAGAAGGCGCCCAAGGACCGCGACATCGCAATGGTGTTCCAGTCCTACGCGCTCTACCCGCACATGACCGTGCGGGAGAACATGGCCTTCCCGCTGCGGCTGGCGAAGGTGGACGACAAGACGGTGCGGGCGAAGGTCGACGAGGCCGCCCGCATCCTCGACCTGACCCAGCACCTGGACCGGCGGCCGTCGAACCTCTCCGGCGGCCAGCGCCAGCGGGTGGCGATGGGGCGCGCGATCGTGCGCAACCCCAAGGCGTTCCTGATGGACGAGCCGCTGTCGAACCTGGACGCCAAGCTGCGGGTGCAGATGCGCACGTCGGTGTCGAAGATCCAGAAGCGGCTGGGCACGACCACGGTGTACGTCACCCACGACCAGACCGAGGCGATGACCCTCGGCGACCGCGTCGTGGTGATGCGCGGCGGGCTGGTGCAGCAGATCGGGTCGCCGCAGTTCCTCTACGAGCAGCCGGTGAACCTGTTCGTGGCCGGGTTCATCGGGTCGCCGTCGATGAACTTCGTGCCCGCGCGCCTGGAGAACGGCGGGGTGTCCAGCCCGCTGGGCTCCTTCCAGCTGACCGACCGCATCCGCACCCTCGTGGAGGACGCCAACGCGCCCCGCGAGGTCATCATGGGCCTGCGGCCCGAGCACTTCGAGGACGCGGCCCTGCTGGACGAGTCGGCGATGGCAGGCGGCGCGGCGTTCGAGTCGACGGTGGACGTGCTGGAGTCGATGGGGTCGGACAAGTTCGCCTACTTCACCCTGGAGGGGGAGATGGCGACGTCGGCGGAGCTGGAGGAGCTGGCCGCGGACGCGGGCGCGTCGGACCTGAGCGCGGAGGGGACGCAGATCATCACCCGGCTGTCGGCGTCGTCGCAGGCCAAGGAGGGTTCCCCCGCCCGGATCTGGTACGACGCCGACAAGATCCACCTGTTCGACCCGGCCAACGGGCGCAACCTCACGTACTCCGGTTGAGCCTGTGGACAACTTCTGCGGCTGAGCCGCCGGATGCGCGAACCTGGACCCGGAGGCGCCCCGACCGGCGGGGCGCCCCGGGATTCCAGGAGGTTTCCATGCGTGCTTTCGCCCTCGCCGTGCTGTCCGTCGTGGCCTTGGCGTCGTTGACGACGCCTGCGTCCGCTGCCGTGGATTGCAGCCGCGGTGAGCTGTGCCTGTGGTCGGACACGTCCTTCCGCGGCACGATGATCCGCTTGACGCTGGCGGATACGAACCTCGCCGAGTGCGTGCCGATCGGGGTGATGGCCCACTCGTTCATCAACCGGCTGAACCGGCCGGTGTCGGTGTACCAGAGCCTCGAATGCGCCACCGAGGGCGAGTTCGACACCTATCCGGGCGGCGGGACGTACGTGCCCTCGGCGCCGTTCGTCGTCCGGGGGGTGCAGATCTGGTCGCACTGACCGGGGTTCCCCGGCAACTGCGGGTGGTCTCGCCCTCGCGGGGTCAGAGGCCGATGCGGCGGGGCTGGCGCGGGTGCTGGCGGAGCGCGGTGAAGACCTCGTCGTCCCAGCGGTGGGAGCGGATGAGGCGGTAGCGCTCGGCGATGACCCAGAGGTAGGCCTCGGCCTCGGTCTGGGTGTCGATCAGACCGGCCTGGCGGACCATCGTGACCACCGGGACGAACTCCTCCTCGTACCACCGGCGCGCGACGGTGGTGCGGTCGAGGAAGGTCTGCTCGTCCTGCATCAGCCGGAAGCCCCAGGCTTCGACGGCCTCGCTCAGCTCGGAGTACTCCCAGGGGTCCGGCAGGCGGATCCGGTCGCGGGCCTCCTCCGGCAGCGGGACGCGCTCCAGGAACAGCCGCCGGTAGTCCTTGACGATGAGGTCGCCCCGGCGGCGGATCCCCTCCGCGGAGAGGCGGGTGATGATCTCGGTGACGTAGGCGTCGATCGTGCGCAGGTTCATCGCGTGCGCCACCGACACCCGGTGGTGGCCGTCGATGACGAAGTGCAGGTCGCCGACCCGGTAGACCGAGATCGGCGGGACGGCCTCGCCGCGGCGCTGGGCCAGCGCCAGCCGCTCCCAGCGCTGGCGGGCCCGGCCGGAGGTGGGCCGGAACCGGCGGTCGAAGTCGCTGGTGCGGTCGACGCTGCCCACGATCGAGTCCAGCTCGATGGTCCGCAGCCCCAACCGGCGCTCGCCCACCCGGCCCAGGGCGGCGACCACCTCGTCGAACGGCAGCATGATGTTGACGTCGTCCGGCTCGCGGCGCAGCCACGCGCCGAGGCGGGAGAGCACCTGGCGCCTGCGCATGCGCAGGAAGTCGTTCTCCGCGTCGGCGTGCGGGAAGCCCGTGTCACGCGGCATCGGTGGCCTCCGGGATGTCGAGGATGCGGTAGCCGACGGTGTTGATCACCCGCGTCCCGCCGATGTCCCGGTCGGGCACGGGCTCGCCGTGCGGGTGGATGTGGCCGTGCACCAGGTAGCGGGGACGCAGCTTGCGGACGGTCGTGAGCAGGCTGGCGAAGCCGCGGTGGGCCGGGTCCTCCCGGTCGCCGACGCCGCGGGGCGGGGAGTGGGTGAGCAGCACGTCCACGCCCCGGCCGTCGCGCAGCCTGCGCAGGGCCGCGCGGCGGCGCAGCCTGCGCGCCCGCCGGGCCATCTCGCGCTCGGTCCACTGGTTCGGCCCGCGGTTGTACCGGATGGACCCGCCGAGCCCGGCGATGCGCAGGCCCGCGACGTCGGCGACCCGCACGTCGGCGTTGACCGCGCCAGCCGGGCCGGGCCACTCGACGGGCAGGCCGTCGCGGGTCCACAGGCCGCCGCCGGAGCGGTCGTAGCCGGTGAGGTCGGCGTCGTGGTTGCCGGGCACGAACACGCACGGGCGGTCGAGGGCGTCCATGAGGAATTCGAGGTAGTCGAACGGCAGGTCGCCCGCGGCCAGCACGAGGTCGACCTGGTGGCGGCGCACCTGGTCGGTCCAGAGCTGGTCGACCACCTCGTCGGAGACGGCGAGCACCTTGGGCACCAGCCGAGCGTACGACGGGTGGCGTATCGATGCGGGCCGGTGGAACGAGGTGTAGTTCGGCGGGGAACGGTTGATGCCGTCCGCGCGTCGGACCGGCTAGCGTGATCGTCGAAAGCGATCGTCTGCCGCCATCGAGGGGAGATCGGGCGATGGGCGCGGGAAGCGGCGACAGGTACGTCGTCGGAGGGGTGAACTGGGAGTCGTACACGTTGGAGGCGCTGATCGCGATGGTCTCCGACCACGCCAGCCCGGCCCAGCTCGAACAGCTGGCCGATGACTGGCGGCAGGCGGGCAACGAGGTCACGGCCGCTGCCACCGTGCTGGGGGGCGCGCTGGAGCAGCTGATGGCGTTCTGGTCGGGCTACGCGGCCCAGGAGGCCCGCGAGGCCGTGGCCGCCAACGCCGCCTGGCTCGGCGACCTCGGCGAGACCGCCCACCAGATCGGCGACCCGATCCAGGAGGCCGCGGGCGCGCTCAAGGCCGTCCAGGACGCGATGCCCGACCTCCCGGCCGACCCCCTGGTCCCGCCCGCCCGCTCCGTGGAGGGCGCGGACGCCGGCCTGACCAACGGCGGCCCCCTGGGCGCGGCCATCTCCGGCACCGCGACCGGCGCGGAGAGCGCCTTCGCCGCCGAGGCCGAGCAGGCCCGCCTCAAGGAGATGGCCGTCGAGGCGATGCGCCGCTTCGAGGGCGCGGCCATCGGCATCGACGAGGCCACCCCCGCCTTCAGCGAGCCGACCGGCCCCGGCCCCTTCGCACCCCGCGAGCCCAACGTGCCGACCCCACCCCCGACGGCCCCACCCGAGCGCCCCAAGCCCACCGACGAGCAGCGCTGGGAGGAGCTGACCACGGGCGGCACCACCTCCTCGGCGACGGGCGGCGAGGACCCGGCCTACCGCCCCACCCCGACAGGCGGCGGCGCCCCCGCGTTCACCGGCGGCGCGACCGGCATCACCGAGAGCCCCCAACCGGGCCAACCCCGCCAGCCCCTGGCAGGCGGCCCCGCAGTGGGCCTCACCGAGACCTTCAACCCCGGCAACCGCCCCGCGGCCCCGGCCGCAGGCGCCATCGCCGCCAGCGGCACCGGCGCGGGCGCAGGCATGGGCGGCATGCCGATGGGCGCAGGCATGGGCGCAGGCGCAGCCAACGACTCCGCCGAACACCGCAGGCGCTACCCGTACGACGCAGAGAACCCATTCGCGAACGACCAGAAGGCGTCACCGCCTGTGATTGGCCTCTAGGGGGACAGATGCACGACAACACCGCCGCTGACACCCCCCGCACCGAGCCCACGCTCCCCGCGTGGCCCACCCCCTCCCAGGCCGCCCCCTTCAGCACCCACGCCTTCCCCCTCCCCACCCAGCCAGGCGCCGCCACCGCAGCCCAGGCCGCCACCCCCACCCCCGCACCCCCCTTCACCCCACCCCCCGCCCCCGACAGCACCATCACCCCCACCTGGCCCCCCACCGACACCACCGTCGCCTTGCCCCACTCCGCTGACACGACTGTCGCCCTGACCCGCCCAACTGGCAGCCCCACTGCCCACCCGGCCGCCGAAAGCGGACCCTCCGCAGGCCAGCCGGGTGCGAACGCCCCTTGGCCGGATCTTGCGGCGGCCGTCACTCCCGGCGCCGCCTGGCCCCCAGCCGCACCCTCGACCGCACCCTCGACCGCACCCCCCGCCCCCTGGCAGCAGCCAACCCCACCCATACCGGGCGAGCCCGCTCCGCACCTTGGTGCAGCCGGACTCGTCAGCCCCGCTTCATGGCCTGCTGCTCCGATCACCGGTGAGCCAGGCGCGGCTGGACTGCCCCACCCGGCCTCCGGGCCTGCCGTCCTGAGTGGCGGTGCGTCCGCTGTGCGGCCCGGTGGTCCTGGTGTGACTGGGCTGAGTGCTGGGACTGCTGCTTCGGCTGGTGTGGCTGCTCCGGGTGGCGCGGCTGCTCCGGGTGGCGCGGCTGCTTCGGGTGGCGCGGCTGCTTCGCGGTCCGGGGGTGGCGGGGTGCCTGCTTCCGCTGCTTGGCCAGGGGCCATGCCGGGGGCTGGGGCCGGTGCGGCTCCGCAGCCGGGTGCTGCTGGGGTTGGTACTCCTGGTGCGTGGCCGGGGGCTGGGGGTGGTGGGCTCGCGCCTGCTGCGCCGGTGGGCGGGACTGTGCCTGCTTCGTGGCCGGGGACCGTGGCGAGCAGTGCGTCTGATGCCGCTGGGATGGCGGGTGCCGCAAACGCGGCGCGGGCTGCTGAGGCTGGGCCGCTTCCGCCGTGGGTGGCGAACGGCGGGCAGCAGGGTGGCGCAACGCCTGGGGGGCCGGGCAACCCGGCGCCCCAGCCTGCAGCTGGCCCGCCGTCGGCTGGGCCCGCTGCGCCTGCGGGCGTCCACCCCGGTGCCGTGCCCCCGACCGCACCTGGCGTGCCCGCTGGCGCCCCCGCCATGCAGCCGACGGTCGAACCGCCTGCCCCGGCTGGTAGTCCCCCGCCCGGAGGATCAGGAGCGCCGTCCGGTGTGGAGTCTCCGACTCCCGGCGACGGAACTGGCCAGCCAGGCGGCGAACCCCCGGTGGGCGGTCCGCCGTCCCCAGGCATCGGCGAAACCTTGAACCCCATCGGCGACGACCTCCCCGGCGACCCCGGACCGGCAGCCCCACCGGACCAGTCCGCGCAACCCGACCCATCCGCCCTCGACGGTTCTGCCAACCCCGGCAGCGCGCCGGGCGGTCCCGACACCTCCACCGGCGACCCCTCTGGGGCGCCGGGTGGGGTGAGTGGCGGTCCCGATGGATCGGCAGGGGAGCCCGGGCACTCGACCGGTGGGGGCGATGGCTCCTCCGGGTCGGGTGGGAACGCTGGTGGATCTGGTGGCGCTGCGGGCGGTGGCGGTTCCGCTGGCGGGGCTGATGGCGGTCCGGCTGGGGACGCTGGCGGGTCGGTTGGTGGGCCTGGCGGCTCGGCTGGGGACGCTGGCGGGTCGGCTGGTAAGCCTGGTGGGTCGGATGGAGGGCCTGGCGGGTCCGCTGGTGGGTCTGGTGGCTCAGTTGGGGAGCCCGGTGGGTCGGCTGGTGGGCCTGGCGGGTCGGTGGGGGAGCCCGGTGGGTCGGTTGGGGGGCCCGGTGGGTCGAGTGGTGGGGCTGGGGGCGGTGGCTCGGCGGGGGGCTCTGAGGAGTCCGCTGGAGGTGTGGTTGGGGTTCCCGGGGGAGCGGTCGGGGGGTCCGGTGGGTGGGGTGGCGGGTCTGGTGAGTCGGGGGGTGGCTCCGGCTGGGGCGGCGGCTCCGGGTGGGGTAGCGGGTCCGGTGGATGGGGTGGTGGGGCTGGAGGCTCGGCCGGTGGTGGGGCTGGCGGTGGGTCGGCCGGCTCCGGTGGGTCGGCTGGTTCTGGTGGAGGGTCGGCCGGCTCTGGTGGGTCAGGTGGCTCCGGTGGGGGGTCGGCTGGTTCCGGTGGGTCGGCTGGATCTGGGGGCGGCGATTGGAAAGGTGGGGCAGGCGGGCAGGGCAAGGCTGGGCAAGGGGAAGGGGCGGGGGAGTCCCGCGGGAAGTGGGATGTCGACCTCGACCAGCTGCACGAGTTCGCCGCCGCCGTCGCCTCGGCGCGGACTGGATTGGTGACCGTGCAGACCTTGGTCAGCCAGATGCAAGGGGATGCCTACACGCCCAAGCTCGGGACCAGTCCGGTGGGGAAGCAGCTCGCGCAGAAGTTCGATGATCGGTTGAACAGCCAGGCCGGGTTGCGGACGCTGCTGGCCGAGGCCGTGCGGCGGATGGATGAGTTCATCAACAGCGCCGAGGCGGTCCGCGACTCCTACACCGAGGCGGATGCGGCTGCGGAGGCGGCCTTGCGGCAAACGGGTCGGGGCTGATGGACAAGCGGATCGCCGTGCTGCACCCGGAGGAGGTCGATCTCCTCTGCACCTTCGCCGGGGTCGCCGCGCCCTTCCCGATGCGGATCCGGTCGCGGGGGGAGACGGAGGAGGAGCGGCGGGCCGGGTTCGCGCAGGCCCGGGCGCGGCTGGACAAGCGGGGGCTCGCGGGGCCGGACGGGCCGCGCGGGGTCGCGGCCGACTTCGTGCACCTGCTGCGGCACGGGTCGGGGGCGCTGGACCTCGTGGTGACGCGGCGGGGCAAGGCGGCCGGGGCGGTGGTGCTCGCGCAGCGCGACGAGGCCGTGCTGGTCGAGCAGGCGATGGACCAGACCAATGGGGCCGTGCAGCTGCTCGCGCTGCCGGTCCGCGACGCGGTGGACGGGCTGCTGCGGCACGTGCCCGCCCACCCCGCGCCCATGGCCGCGCCGTTCAGCGTCCCCCGCGCCGCGCTAGACAGGGTGCACCAGGCCATCGTCGCCGCCCCGCGCCCGCTCGGGCCCGACGACCTCGACCGGCTGCGGGCCGCGCACGGCCTCGACGACCAGACCGCCCGGCGGATGGTCACCCACCTGCAGCCCGTGCTGGGCAACGGCCAGGCGGGCGTCGCCGTCCGCCGCGGCACCGGCTGGACCAGGGCGGGCGAGGAGCTGCGCTGGCTGGACACCGCGCGCGGGCGGTTCCGGCTCGGCGACGGGCCGTGGATGAGCGTCAACCCGCTGGGGCCCGACGAGCTGCGGGCGCAGGTCCGCGCGCTGGCGGAAGAACTGTGGTGAAGCATCCCGGACCGTCGGGGGCATCCGCTACCGTGACGGTCGGAACCGAGTGTCGAGGGAGCCGGGCATGATCGGCAGTGTCGAGCAGCTCGTCCAGCGCTTCCAGGCGGCCGCGCAGCGCGCCGCCGCGGTGGCCGAGCAGGACCGGCGGTCCCGCCGCGGGGCGGAGGACCGCTGGGTGACCGGCGGCGTGCACTGGGACGGCTACAGCCTCAAGTCCCTGCAGCGCATGGTCGCCCAGAAGGCCAACGCCAACCAGCTCGACATGCTCGCCGACGAGTGGGCGCGGCACGGGCAGCGGATCAGCGACGGCGCGACCGACCTCAGCCGCTCGCTGCAGCGGCTGCTCCAGTTCTGGTCCGGCGCCGCGGCCGAGAACGCCAACGCCGCCGTCCTGCGCAACTGCGCCTGGCTGGCCGAGACGGCCTCGACGGCCGCCCGCATGGCCGACCCCATCCAGGACGCGGGCGGCGCGCTGCGCTCGGCGCAGAGCACGATGCCCGGCGGCTCGCCCAGCAGCCCGTGGTACGCCACGGTCGGCGGCGGGGCCGCGGCGGGCTTCGCGGTCGGCGGGCCCGTCGGCGCGGCGTTCGGGGCCGCGATCGGCGGGATCGCCAGCGCGTTCGGCTTCGGCAGCAACAAGAAGAAGATGAAGCGCAAGGCCGTGCAGACCATGCGCCGCTACGAGACCGCGCTGCTGGGCATCGACGGCACCACCCCGCAGTTCAACGACCCCACCCGCGGCATCGACCCGGGCGCGGACCCCAGCAACCCCCGCCCGCCGAGCACGGGCGTCCCCGGCCCGGGGGTGCCGCCGCCCAGCGGCAGCCAGCCCCCGGTCCTGGGCCCGGGCCCCAAGGTGCCCCCGCCCATGCCCATCCCGGACATCGGCACCGCGCCGAGCCTCGCGCCCGGCTTCGACACCGGCTGGGAGCGGCGCTGGCAGTCGCTGACCGGCTTCGGCCAGGGCCCGGGCGCGGGCGCCAACCCCGGCGGCCTCGGCGGCGCGGGCAGCACCCCGCTCGGCTTCGGCGGCCTGCCCGGCGCGGGCGGGGCCCGCGGCGTCGGCATGGGGGCGGGTGCGGGCGCCCGCGGTGCGATGGGCGCCGGCCGCGGCGCGGCGGGCATGGGCGGCATGGGCCGCGGCGGCGCGATCGGCGACCGCCAGCGCGGCGCCGGGGGCCGCTTCGGCCGGGGCACCGGCTTCGGCTCCGGCTACGGGGCCAACCCGGCCGGGGGCCGCAAGGAGGAGGACGGCGAGCACCGCAGGCGCGTGCCGCTGGAGGAGGACCCGTTCACCCCGCACGACTTGCGGGCGGCACCGCCGGTCATCGGCCTGTAGGAGGACCCGGGATGTACGTGGACAACGCCAGCGGCGGGTGGCAGGTCGACCCCGACCAGGTGCGCGAGTTCGCCGCCGCGGTCGAGGACGTGCGCCGCGACCTCGACGCGATCCTGGCCGACGTGGCCGCGCTGGCCAGCCCCGGCCTGGAGCCGATGCTGGGCACCAGCCCGGTCGGCGAGGAGCTCTCGGCCAAGTTCACCGACCGGCTCTCCGGCGAGAACGGCCTGCGCGGCCAGCTGGAGACCGCCCTGCGGCACATGGAGGAGTTCGTGGCCAGCGCGGAGAAGAGCGCGCAGGGCTACCAGGGCAGCGACGAGAACGCCGCCGACCGCTTCCGCTTCACGTGATGGAGCTGGTGGACCGCGCGGGCACGGCGCTGCACCCGGTCGAGGTCGACCTGCTCTGCACCTTCGCCGAGGTCGACGCGCCGTTCCCGATCGAGGTGCCCGCCACCGGCGAGTCCGAGGTCGAGCGCGCCCTGCTCTACCGCGAGGCCGCCGAGCGGATGCGCGAGCGCGGCCTGGCCGACGAGCGCGGGCCGCTCGACGTGGCCGAGGAGTTCGTCTACCTGCTGCGGGCCTGCTCCGGCGTGCTGGACATGGTCGTCACCACCGCGGAGGGCACCCGCTCGGTCGCGGTGCTGGCCGCCCGCGAGGACGCCCTGGTCGTCAGCCAGGACTCGGCAGACCAGTTCGGCATGGTGCGCATGCTGCCGACCACAGTGGACGATGCGGTCGCCGGGCTGGCCCGGCTCATCCCGCGCGCGGAGACCCCGGTGACCACGCCGTTCACCTTGCCCAGGAAGGCTGTTCGCGGCGCCTTCGACGCGATGGTCGCCCGGATGCCCGAGGACGGCGGCGATCCGGAGCCGATGACCGCGAGCGAGATCGACGAACTCCTGCGCGCGCACGGGATCACCGACCGCGTGGCAGGCCGGATGGTCGCCGCGCTGACCCCCACCACCGGCAGCGGGCAGGCGGGCGTGGCGCGCCGCGACGAGACCGAGGACCAGTGGCGGCGGGTGGGGACCGAGCTGACCTGGCTGGACACCCCGCGCGGGCGCTACCGCCTCGCCGCCGACGACGACGCGGACTGGATGAGCGTCAATCCGCTGTCGCCGCAGGAGCTGCGGGCGCAGCTGCGCGCGCTGGCCGCGCGGATCCGCTAGGGCGCCTGGGCGATCAGCACGGTCACCACCGTGATCCAGGTGCAGACGCTGGCCAGCAGCCAGAACTTGATATTGGACAACAACCGGGCCACGGGGAGACCTCCCATCGGGGGTGTGCGGGTGCGGGGCTACAGCCACCGGTTCTTGCGGAAGATCCGGTAGAGCACGAAGCAGACGAGCAGGATCGCGACCATCACCAGGGGATAGCCGTAGCGCCACTTGGTTTCCGGCATGTAGTCGAAGTTCATGCCGTAGACGCCGACCACCATCGTCGGCACGGCGATGATCGCCGCCCACGAGGTTATCTTGCGCATGTCGGCGTTCTGCTGGAGGGTGATCTTCGCCAGCGTCGCGTTGACCAGCGTGGTCAGCAGCTCGTCGAAGGCGGTCACCCGCTCGGTGACGGTCGTCAGGTGGTCGTCGACGTCGCGGAAGTAGGACCGCACGTCCTCGGGCACCAGCGCCGAGCAGCCCTCGGCCAGCCGCCGCAGCGGACCGGCCAGCGGCATCACCGCGTGCCGCAGCTCCAGGATCTCCCGCTTCATCAGGTAGATCTGCTCGGCGCTCACCGGGCTGCGCGGGGCGAACACCGCGCGCTCGATGACGTCGATGTCGGTCTGGATCGCCGCGCTCACCGCCAGGTAGCTGTCGACGATCTGGTCGGAGATCGCGTGCAGGACCGCGGCCGGGCCGCCGCGCAGCCGCTCCGGCGCGGCCTCCAGCTCCGCGCGCAGGCCGTGCAGCCCGGAGTGCTTGCCGTGCCGGACGGTCACCACGTGGTCCTTGCCGAGGAACACCATGATCTCGCCGGACTCCACGATCTCGTTGGCCGTGGTCGGCGACTCGTGCTCCACGTAGCGCACGGTTTTCAGGACCATGAACAGGTTCTCGTCGTAGCGCTCCAGCTTCGGCCGCTGGTGGGCGTGCACCGCGTCCTCCACGGCCAGCTCGTGCAGGCCGAAGGTCTCGGCGACGCCCTGGATCTGGCGCTCGTCGGGCTCGTGCAGGCCGATCCAGACGAAGCCCTCGCCGCGGGCGCGCACCTCGGCGACGGCCTCGGTGTGCGTCCAGCGCCCGGGCAGGCGGGTTCCGTCGACGTAGACGCCGCAGTCGACGACGTAGGCGGACAGCGGCACCGGCAGCGGGGGCACGACCCGGTCGGCTGCGCGGTTGGCACGGCCCTTGCGGCCGCCCAGCGATGGGATGGAGGGCATCGCGAAGCTCCAGGGAACACGTCGCGGCGGGACGCGACGGGACCGGAGGGCGCGCGGGCCGCTCCGGTGGCGGAGCGTCCTAGCCGGTTGACGTGGAAGCGCTAGCGAGCGGCGGCTTCCCCGGTAAGGACGCGGGGACTACTGCATCCGGTCGCGGTTTCATGACCTGGCTTGTCGCCCATGCGTCCTCACCTCCTCGGAGCCGGTGGCGGGCGGTGTGATCGCCCCGCACGAGGATACCCGCACCGACCGGGTGGCCGTGGGCAGGTTCGGTGGACTCCCTCACACAGCGGTTGCGGGCCGCCGGGGCGGGCCGTAGAAGTGTGCTACTCGCCAGTCACTTAGTGGAGGACCTGTGCAGTTCGGGCGGTACTACGAGGAGTTCGAAGTCGGCGCGGTCTACAAGCACTGGCCGGGCAAGACGGTGACCGAGTACGACGACCACCTGTTCTGCCTGATCACCATGAACCACCACCCGCTGCACATGGACGCCCACTACGCGGAGAGCACCACCGACTTCGGCAAGAACGTGGTGGTGGGCAACTACATCTACTCGCTGCTGCTGGGCATGTCGGTGCCCGACGTCTCCGGCAAGGCCATCGCCAACCTGGAGGTCGAGTCGCTGCGCCACATCGCGCCGACCTTCCACGGCGACACCATCTACGGCGAGACCGAGGTGCTGGGCAAGACCCCCTCGAAGTCCAAGGACGATCGCGGCGTGGTCCACGTCGAGACGCGCGGGTACAAGCAGGACGGCACCGTGGTGTGCGTCTTCCGGCGCAAGGTCATGGTCCCCAAGCGCTCCTACGGCGAGGCGCGGGGCGGCGAGCAGCCCGGCAGGCCGGAGCCCAAGCCCCGCTAGTGGTCTCCGCCACGTCCGGTGGGCTAGCGTTCCCGGGCGTGGCGACCGCACAACTCGACGAGATCCGGCGCAGGCTGCGCGCCTTCGCCGACACCGAGGCCGCGGGCGAGTCCCCGCTCTACGCCCACCTGGCCGGGCGGGCCGCCGACGACCCGGACGTCGCCGCGCTGCTGGCCGCGGCCCCGCCCGAGCAGGCCCGGCCCACGCTGCTGCTGGCCGCCGCGCACCGGGTGCTGCAGGCCAACCCGTTCCACGAGCTGGTCAACTACTACCCGTCGATGGGCGGGACCTACGGCCTCGACGGCGGCACCTGGCCGCTGTTCCGCGCGTTCGTCCTCGACCACGCCGAGGCTGTCCGCGCCCTGGTCGCCACCCGGACCACGCAGACCAACGAGGTGCGCCGCGCCGCGCTGCTCTACCCGGCGCTCGCGCTGGCGGCCAAGCAGGCGATGGGCCCGATCGGGCTGCTGGAGGTCGGGTGCAGCGCGGGCCTGCTGCTCGGCGTCGACCGCTACGCCTACCGCTACCAGACCGAGCAGTCCGGGCAGGTCGTCGCCGGGCCCGCCAAGACGACCGTCGGGCTGCACTGCGCGCTGGAGCTGGCCCCGGGGGCGGCCCTGCCGCTGCTGCCGAAGAAGCTGGCCGTCGCCGCCCGCGTCGGCCTCGACCGCAGCCCGGTCGACCTCGACGACGAGGACGCGGTGGCCTGGCTGGAGGCGTGCGTGTGGGCCGACCAGCCGGAGCGGCAGCGGCTGCTGACCACGGCGATCACCCTGCTGCGCAAGGACCCGCCGCCGGTGGTCGCTGGCGACGCGGTGGACGACCTGGCCCTCGCCGCCGCCCGGGTGCCCGATGACGTCCCGCTGGTCGTGCTGACCTCGAACGTGCTGCCCTATCTCCCGGAAGAAAAGCGAGCATTGTTCATCAATGCCGTTGGCGAACTCGCCGCGCGCAGGCCCGCGTGGTGGCTCAGCCATGAGGCATATCCGGCGGCACTTTCTCTGCTCGTGCCCGATCGGGGGGATTTGGCGCCGGCGCCGGGAACTGCGGCATTCGGACTACTGGCTCTCACCACGTGGGAAACCGGGAGTCCGAAAACCGCCGTCCTGGCCCGCACCGCGCTGCACGGCGAACGCCTCACCTGGCTGCCCTAGCTGCCTCAACGGGGCAAGGCGCCCCAGCCGTCCAGGGTCTCGGCGAGTTCGTCCACCAGTTCGCCGGAAGTTCGCATTGTGGTGAACGTCGCAAGATCCACCCAAACGGCGGCTGCCGCGTCGTCGCCCGCCCGCAGATCACCGCCTGTCACCACGCAGGCGTAGTCGTGGATGTCGAACACCCCGGAGGGCGCAGGCCGCTCGACCCGGCCGACGAACGCCCCGACCGCGACCTCCAAGCCGGTCTCCTCGCGCACCTCGCGCCGGACCGCCTCGGCGTCGGACTCGCCGGGATCCACCTTCCCCCCAGGTAGAGACCACAATCCGGCACCCGGCGGGCGGGCTCGGCGGATGAGCAGCAGCCGTCCGGCAGCGTCGTGCACGACCGCTCCGACGCATCGGATGATCGGTTTTCCGCCTGGGTCCACGAGCACTGAGCGTAGCCGCAACTCCAAGATCACCCTGCGCGTTGACCTATCCCGGGGACTGGACTCCCGCCAGTCAGCGGAGTGCGGTACAACGGTTTTCAACAGCGCCATGTCTCAGGTGCGTCAGGGAGCGGGGTAGATCGCAGTGGACGTCAAGAAGGTTCTCATCTTGACCGGGGCCGCGTTGCTGGTGTTCTTCTTGGTCACCCAACCGGTCGCGTCCGCGGGAATCGTCAACTCCATCATCACCACCCTCCGCGAGGGCGCGGAAGCGATCATCACCTTCGTCCGTACTGTTTTCAGCTGACACCGGGTAGCGTCGAACCATGTTCGCGCCCCGGGATCCAGACGAGTACCTGCTCGACTCCGAGCGTCGGGTCATCCGGGTGCGCAGGCATTGGGCCTACCTCACCTGGCAGGTGTTCGAGGCGGTCGCGCTGCTCGCGGCCTGCGTGATGATCTCGTACGTGCTGCCGCCCAACGCCTGGGTCGTGCAGAACGTGCTGTGGTACGTCGCGCTCGCGGTGCTGCTGCGCTTCACCTACCAGGTCATCGAGTGGTGGGTCGAGCGCATCGTGGTCACCGACAAGCGGTTCATGATGACCACCGGCGTGTTCACCATCCGGGTGCTGATGATGCCCATCAGCAAGGTCACCGACCTGACCTTCGAGCGCAGCTGGGTGGGCCGCATGCTCGGCTACGGCACGATGGTGGTGGAGTCCGCGGGCCAGATCCAGGCGCTCAACCGCATCGACTACCTGCCCAGGCCCGAGCAGGTCTACGACGCCATCTCGGAGCTGACCTTCGGCGACAAGAAGGCCCAGGCCGAGCGGTTCTCGATGATCAAGGCCCAGCGGATCGCGCGGGGGAAGCGGAAGGCGGCGGGCAAGGTCTAGGTGACCTGGCCCATCCGCCACACTGGACAGGTGCGGATCGACCTCCACTGCCACTCGACGGCATCCGACGGCACCGACAGCCCGGCCGGGCTGGTCGCGGCGGCCGCGCGGGCCGGGCTGGACGCGGTGGCGATCACCGACCACGACACCACCGCGGGCTGGGCCGCTGCCGCGGCCGCGCTGCCGCCGGGGCTGGCCCTGGTCCGCGGTGCGGAGCTGACCTGCGTGTCCGAGGACGGCCGGGGCGGGCACTGCACCGTGCACCTGCTGGCCTACCTGTTCGACCCGGACTCCGAGGCGATGGCCGCCGAGCACGCCCGCATCCGGGCCGAGCGCCGCGTCCGGCTGCACCGGATGGCCGGGCGGATGGCCGCCGACGGCTACCCCGTCGACGCCGACGCCCTGCTGGGCGAGCTGGACCCCGACGTCCCGGCCGGGCGCCCGCACCTGGCGCAGGCGCTGGTGCGCGCGGGCGTGGTCGGCTCGGTGACCGAGGCGTTCGCCACCCTGCTGCACGGCCGCAACCACTACTACGTGCCCAGCCACAAGACACCCGTGGTCGACGCGATCGACCTGGTGAAGGCCGCGGGCGGGGTGTCGGTGCTGGCCCACGGCTTCGCCCACCGCCGCGGCCCCACGATCACCGCCGACGTGGTCGCCGACCTCGCGGGCGCCGGGCTCGACGGGGTGGAGGTCGACCACCCCGACCACGACGCCGACGCCCGGGCCCGGCTGCGCGCGCTGGCCGACCGGCACGGCCTGCTGGTCACCGGCTCCAGCGACTACCACGGCACCAACAAGACCACCGCCATCGGCGCGGAGACCACCCACCCCGACATGCTCGCCGCGATCGGCGAGCGGGCCACGGGGGCGGAGATCCTGGTGGGCTGATGTTCGACGTCGCGCTGTTCACCGAGGCCACGATCACCCTGCTGGTGATCATGGACCCGCCGGGCACCATCCCGGTGTTCCTGAGCCTCACCGGGCGCAAGTCCAAGCAGACCCGGCTCGCCGCCGCCCGCCAGGCGGTGCTGGTCTCGTTCCTGGTGATCAGCCTGTTCGCCGTCGGCGGCGAGGTGATCCTGCGCTACCTGGGCATCGGCATCCCGGCGCTGCAGGGCGCGGGCGGGCTGCTCCTGCTGCTGATCGCGCTGGACCTGCTCACCGGGCGCGGCTCGACCGAGCCGGAGATCGCCGAGGACGTCAACGTCGCGCTGGTCCCGCTGGGCACCCCGCTGCTGGCCGGGCCGGGCGCCATCGCGGCGACGATCGTGTTCGTCCGCCAGGCGGGCGGGCACGTCGGCTCGTACCTGGCGCTGGCCGCGGCGATCGTGGCCGTGCACCTGTTCCTGTGGCTGTGCCTGCGCTACTCCGGGGCGGTCATCCGGTTCATCAAGGACAGCGGGATCACCCTGCTGGCCAAGATCGCCGGTCTGCTGCTCGCCGCGATCGCCGTGCAGCTGGTCGCGGACGCCGTCCGCGGCTTCATGGCGGGCTAGAGCACCTCGTCGATGGCGTCCTGGCTGCGGGCGAGCACCGCGCGGCCGTCGTCGGTGATGATGATCGGGCGCTCGATCAGCACCGGGTTGGCCGCCAGCACGGCGATCCACGCGGCGCGCTCGCGCGGCAGGTTCGCCAGGTCCAGCTCCTTGGCCCGGGGCTCCTTGAGCCGGGTGATCTCCCACGGCTGGCGGCCCAGCTTGGTGAGCACCTCGTCCAGCTCGGCCTCGGTGGGCGGGTCGTCGAGGTAGCGGCGTTCGGTGTACCCGGGCGCCGCGGTGTCGAGCGCGGCCTTGGCGGTGCGCGACTTCGAGCAGCGGGGGTTGTGCCAGATCTCCACGGTGCAATTGTGCACGCCCGCGCGGATCGTGTCGGTGGCACTGCGTACCGTGTGTGCCGTGCAAGGTCAGCTGGGATTCGACGCCATGCCCAAGCGCCTCATCAAGGTGACGCCGTCGCGGCTGGGGGTGTGGGCGGACTGCCCGCGCCGCTTCCGCATGGCCTACGTCGACCGCCCGACCCCGCCGCGCGGCGGTCCCTGGGCGCACAGCACGCTCGGCGCGGTCGTGCACAACGCCCTCAAGGCCCTGTTCGACCTGCCCGTGCGCGCCCGCCACCCGGAGGCGGCGGCGGGCCTGGTGCGCACCCACTGGAAGGACGACGGCTTCGCCGACGCCGCCCAGGCCGCGGAGTTCCGCGACCGCGCCGCGGGCTGGGTGCACGACTACGTCGCCGAGCTGGACGTCGCCCACGAGCCGGTCGGCCTGGAGCGGTGGGTCTCGGCCCCGGTGGGCACGATCGTCGCCGAGGGCCGGGTGGACCGCATCGATCAGCGCGGCGACGAGGTGGTCATCGTCGACTACAAGACCGGTAGGCACGCGCTCACCACCGACGACGCCCGCGGCTCGCAGGCACTGGCCCTCTACGTCCTGGCCGCCCGGCGCACGCTGCGCAGGCCGTGCACCAAGGTCGAGCTGCACCACCTGCCCACGGGCACGGTCGCGGCCTGGGAGCACACCGAGGAGTCCCTGGCCCGCCACCTGCGCCGCGCCGAGGAGATCGCCGACGAGTTCCAGCTGGCCACCGACACCCTGGCGGCGGGCGGCGACCCGGACATCCTGTTCCCGGCCCAGCCCGGCCGCCAGTGCGGCTGGTGCGACTTCCGCCGCAGCTGCCCCGACGGGCAGGCCACCGGCCCCGCCCTCGACCCCTGGGCCATGCTGGCGCCATGACCGGCCCCACCGAACGCCTGGGCCCCCGCCCCGGCGCGACCCCGCCCCAGCCCGCGGACCAGCGGCGGACGCCCGGCCCCACCGAAAGCCTGGGCCCCCGCGCCGGCGCGACCCCGCCCGCGGACCAGCGGCGGACGCCCGGCCCTGCCGGGCGGCCGGGCGAGCAGACCGGGGCGACCCGGCCCGTCGCCCCGCCCCGAAGCGCGGGGCAGCAGGCGATGGGCGATGCTGGGGGCGTGACCGGTCCCACCGAACGACTGCCCCGGCCGGACGACACCACCGCCGAGCTGCCCCGCCAGCGGGAGCGGCCCGGCGGCCCGGTGCGCGAGGTGTCCGGCGCGCTGGCCATCGGCGTCTGCGGGCTGGCGCTGCTGGTGCTCGGCCTGCAGGTCTACGCCTGGACCCAGCCCGACGTGCCCGGGCCCGGCCTGGTCGCGCTGCTCGGCCACGTGGGCGCCGCCGTGGTCGCGGTGCTGGCCCAGCGCGTGGCCGACCGCCGCCGCGGGCCGCAGGCGGCGCTGGCCGTGCTCGTGGTGGCCATCGCCGCCTGCGCCGCGCTCTGGTACTTCTGGTGGGCCTGAGTGGACTGTCCTGAGAGGACAGCAGCTCAGTACAGCCAGGTGTTCCAGGTCGGCAGCAGCACGTCCAGCAGGGCCTCGGGGGCCTCGACCGCCGGGGAGTGGCCTGCGCCGACGATCGCGGCGTAGTCGGCCTCCAGCCGGTCGGCCATGTCCCGCTGCACCGCGGGCGGCCAGGTGTCGTCGGCGATGCCGCAGGCCACCAGGCAGCCGGTGCTGGTGCTGCGCAGCCGCCGGGACAGGTCGGCCACCAGGTCGGGCTCGGTGCGCAGGCCGCGGCCCATGCCCAGCAGGGCGGCCGGGTTGTTGCGCAGGAATCGGGCGCGGTAGAACTCGCGCAGCGGCTCGGGCAGGCCCTGCCAGCGCGGGTTGTCCCGGTTGAGCGCCTCCTGCGCCTGGTAGGCGGCCTCGACGCCGTGCTGGCGCAGCAGCGGGTCGCCCAGCTCCAGCACCTGCCTGCGCAGGCCCTGGGGCAGCTCGCCGGGGCCCGAGCCGAGCAGCGTCAGCCCGGCGACGGGCGCGCCCGCCAGCACCGCGCGCCGGGCGACCAGGCCGCCGAAGGAGTGGCCGAGCAGCAGGACGGGACGCCCGTCCGCGGCCAGCTTCTCCACCAGCTCGGCCAGGCCCGCGCCCAGCGAGACGGGCAGGTAGGCGTTCTCGTCGGCCGGACCCGGGGTGTCCATCTGGCCGGGCAGGTCGATGGCCACCGCCTGGTAGCCCGCCTCGGCGATCGGGTCGAGCAGGGGGGCGAAATCCTCTTTGGACCCGGTGTACCCGGGCACCAACAGGACCACCGGGCCGTCGCCGGTCGTGCGCAGGGCCGCGTAGTGGCCAGGCAGCTCGACCGGGACCGCGCGGTGCGGGGTCAGTTGCGAATACACCGGTACCTCGGACATGGCACCAGTGTGCGCCTCGAACCCGGTGTGAGTCTTATCGCAAAGCAACCAAAAGCGGGCCGCGCTGCTCCAGCACGATCGGTCCGAGGACCGCCAGCGCCACCGGGCCCGCGTAGCCGCCGCGGTCAACCGCGAACGTGCCCACCCGCTTGCCGTCGTTGAGGTCGATGACCGCCAGGCCGTCGGCCACGGGCACCAGCAGCCGCCCGGCGAACACCGCGCCCGGGCCGAGCGCGCCGGGCACGCTCCACTGGGGCTTGAGGTCCTCCATCGACAGCGCGACCGTCGCCGAGCCGGTGAACCAGTAGAGCGAGCCCACGCCCGGCACGGTCTCGGCGACCGGGCCGTCCTGGCGCAGCTCACCGGCAGGCAGCGGCACCTCGGCGGTGCGCAGGCCGTCGTCGCCGTAGATCAGCAGCCGGGGCGGGCCGGGCACCGCGACCGCGGTCAGCCGTTCGGTCATGGCCACGACATTGGCGGAGTCGCCGTCGAGCACCTCGCTGAACACGACCTCGGGCCGGTCGGCGTCCTTGCCGGTCGCCTTGTAGACCGTCAGCCGCCTGCCCAGGTCGTCCGGGCAGCGCTCCACGACCCCGATCCGCCCGGCGTTCATGAACACCGAGTCGTAGGTGCAGCCCGTCCTGGGCTGGCGGTCGGGCACCACCTGGGCCGGGACCTGGCCGTACTCCATGGTCTCGACCAGGTCCGAGCGCAGCGAGGTGATCAGCCGCTGGCCCGCCGCGGTGAGGTAGGTGCCGTCGCCGACCAGCTCGGCGCCCAGCTCGGCGTCCCAGTTGCGCTGGGCGGCACGGGTGCCGTCGGTCCCGCGCAGGGCGGTGACCTCGCTGCAGCCGCCCTCGCCGCGCGGGGCGTCGTCGGGCAGGAAGCCGCCGTCGGAGCGGTAGACCGCCACGGCGTTCTCCCACGCGCCCGTGATCGTGCACAGCGGCAGGTCGCGCCGGTAGCGCCACACCGGGTCGCCGGTCAGCGGGTCGCGCCCGACGACCTCGCCGTCCTGGCCGGTCACCACGACCGGCCCGGCGGCGACCGGCTTGGGCGTGGCCGGGCTCTCCACCCGCCACGCCTCGCCCAGCGACGGCGGGAAGGCCAGCGGCGGCGCCGGGGACGGCTGGGCCGTCCCCGGGCTGGCCGCGGTGGCCTTGAAGTCGCTGTTCTGCCAGATCAGCACCCACGCCGCGGCGACCGCGACGACCAGCCCGGCGGCGATGGCCACATCGCGGGCACGGGTGAACCGGGTGCGCCGCCCGACCTCGACCGGAGGCGGCGGCGGGCCCGCCAGCACGTCCTCCGGCCAGGTGGGGAAGCCGTCTTCGCCGGGCGTCAGCCCGTCGCCGTGCGCCTGCTCGGCAGGCGCGGAACCGGCCTCGCTGCTGGGGGGCTCCGGTGCGCTCACCCCGTCAGTCTGCCGACCCCGGTGTATCGCCGGTGTTGGACCCCGAGGAAACGACCTCCCCGGCCCGCCTGCGCCGCCGGTTGCGGGTGCGCGCGGGCTTGGCCTGGGCTTCCCCGGCCTCGGGCGCGGCCTGCTCGGCCGGGGCCTCCTCGCCTGCGACGTCCACGCCCGCCCGCCTGCGCTTGCGCCGCGGCCTGCTGCTCTGCTTCTCGGCGCTCTCCGGGGCCTCCTCGCCCGCGCCGCCGCCGCGGCGGCGGGTGCGCCGGGCGCCGCCCCCGCGCTTGCGGGTGCCCAGGTCCTCCTCCGGCTCGGCCTCCAGGCCCGCGCGGGTGCGCTTGGCCAGCGGGAGCCGCCCGGTCGACTTCTCCGGGATGCCCAGGTCGGAGAACAGGTGCTCGGAGGTCGAGTAGGTCTCCACCGGCTCGGGCTTGTCCAGGCCGAGGGTGTCGCTGATCAGCTTCCAGCGGGCCTCCTCGTCCCAGTCGACCAGGGTGATCGCCACGCCCGTGCGCCCGGCCCGGCCGGTGCGGCCGATGCGGTGCACGTAGGTCTTCTCGTCCTCGGGGCACTGGTAGTTGACCACGTGCGTCACGTCGTCGACGTCGATGCCGCGGGCGGCGACGTCGGTGCAGACCAGCACGTCGACCTTGCCGGAGCGGAACGCGCGCAGCGCCTGCTCGCGGGCGCCCTGGCCCAGGTCGCCGTGCACCGCGCCCGCGGCGAACCCGCGCTCGGTGAGGTCGTCGGCGACCTTCTGCGCGGTGCGCTTGGTCCTGGTGAAGATCATCGTCAGGCCGCGGCCCTCGGCCTGCAGGATGCGGGCCAGCACCTCGATCTTGTCCAGCGAGTGCGCCCGGTAGACGAACTGCTCGGTGCGCTCGTGGATGGCGCCCTGGTCGTGCTCCTCGGCGCGCACGTGCGTCGGCTGCCGCAGGAACGTGCGGGCCAGGGTGATGATCGGCCCGGGCATGGTCGCCGAGAACAGCATGGTCTGCCGCTCGTCGGGGACCATCGTCAGGATGCGCTCGATGTCGGGCAGGAAGCCCAGGTCGAGCATCTCGTCGGCCTCGTCGAGCACCAGCCCGCGCACCTTGCCCAGCACCAGGTGGCGCTGCTCGGCCAGGTCCAGCAGCCGCCCGGGGGTGCCGACGACGATGTCGACGCCCTTGCGCAGCGCGGCGATCTGCGGCTCGTAGGGCCGCCCGCCGTAGATGGCCAGCACGCGCACGCCCAGGTGCTTGCCCGCGTCCTTCAGGTCGTGGGTGACCTGCAGGCACAATTCGCGCGTCGGCACCACGACGAGTGCCTGCGGGGTGCCGTCGCCGGGGCTGGTGACCCGCTGCAGCAGCGGCACGCCGAAGCCCAGCGTCTTGCCGGTGCCGGTGCGGGCCTGCCCGATCAGGTCGTCGCCCGCCAGCGCCAGCGGCAGCGTCAGCGCCTGGATGGCGAAGGTCCGCTCGATGCCCGCCTCGCCGAGGGCCCGCACGATCTCCGGGCGCACGCCCAGCTCGGCGAACGTCGGGGCGTCGGTGGGCACCGGCGCGCCAGCCTGCAGCGGATGCGATGTGTCGGTCTCCGGCACGCCTGCTTCGGCGTGCTCGAGGATTACCGGGTCGAGCCCGGTGGTTTCGTTCGTCAGGGTGATCAACCTCTCCTGTTCACCAGCGCGCAACGGCCCTGGTCCGGCCGCTCGACCGCGCCCGCGGACTCCCCGGGTCCACCGCGCGGGAGGGCTCAGCGAGGCTTGCGCGCACCCTCCGCCCCGGCGCCGCAGAGGGCCGGGGGCCACCCGTTTCCGCCGGTCCCGGCGGTGGGTGTCCTGCCGAGTCTACCCGGGGTCGCGGGCAGATACCCTGCCAGCATGGAGAACGCGGAGGTCGGGGCGCTTTCCCCGGGCGTGGTGGACCTGCTCGGCGTGCTCGCCTACGGGGAGCTGTCGGCCTTCGACCGGCTCGCCGAGGACGCGCGCACGGCCCCGACCCTGTCCGGCCGGGCGGCGCTGTCGGAGATGGCCGCCGCCGAGATGGGGCACTACCGGACCATCGCCCGGCACCTGGCCGGGCACGGGGTGGACGTCGAGGAGGCGATCCGCCCGTTCATCGGCCACATCGACACCTGGCACGCCTCCACCGCGCCGCGCTCCTGGCTGGAGTCGCTGGTCAAGGCCTACGTCGGCGACGGGCTGGCGGCCGACTTCTACCGCGAGATCGGCTCCTGGCTGGACCCGGCCACCTCGGAGCTGGTCACCGAGGTGCTGGCCGACACCGGCCACTCCGCCTTCGCCGAGCGCGAGGTCCGCGCGGCCATCGAGCGCGACCGGACCGTGCGCGACCGGCTAGCCCTGTGGGGCAGGCGGCTGCTGGGCGAGGCGCTGACCCAGGCCCAGTACGTCGTCGCCGAGCGCGACGGCCTGGCCGAGCTGATCATCACCGGCACCGGCGACCTCTCCGGCATCGCGGCGCTGTTCCGCAAGCTCCAGCAGCAGCACGGCAAGCGCATGACCGCCCTGGGGCTGGGCTAGCGCTCCTGGGGCAGGGATCCTGGGCGGGGGATTACGCGGGTGGTGAACACGCTCGCCCCGTGCGGCGCGCCCGCGGCCCGCTCGACTAGCCTTTCGGCAGGCAGACGGTAACCACTGTGGAGGTCGGCGTGGAGGTCAAGATCGGTGTCGCGGACACCGCGCGGGAGCTCGTGCTGAACAGCAGCCTGACTCCTGACGAGGTCGAGGCATTGGTCGCCGACGCCCTCAAGAACAGCACCGGCCAGCTCGTGCTGACCGACGACAAGGGCCGCCGCTACGTCGTCCCCTCGGCCCGGGTGGCCTACGTGGAGATCGGCAGCGCGGACGTGCGCAAGGTGGGCTTCGCCCCCTGATCGGCCAAGACGGCAGGAGGGGCGCCCCCGGGTCCGGGTGCGCCCCTCCTGCCGTTGGCGGCGTCAGACGTCGGCGTGGTCGAGGGTGGTCTGCACGACGAACGGCGGCCTGCTGGTGCCCATGATCCGGTAGCGGTCCCACGGGTCGGGGTCGGACAGCTCGCCCGCGGCCTCGCCGCCGGGGGTGCGCAGGACGACCTTGGTCTTGCGGCCGCCCGCGAGCTCGGAGACCTTCTGGTCGGCCTGGATGCGGCCGTACCAGCGGTAGTAGCCGTCGATCGGCTGGAAGTGGCCGCGCAGCTCGACCCGGACGGGCAGCTCCTGGTCGGCGATGACGAGGGTGGCCTGGCCGGTGTAGCCGTCGTCCTCGGGGTGCTCGTCGTGGCTCATCTCGCGCTCCTACCCGGCCGCGGCGCCGTCGCCGTCGCCCAGCTTCACGATCTTGTTGATTTCCAGGGGCTTGTTGGGGTCGACGGTCACGCCGTGGGCGCGCATCGTCCCGTCGATGGCCGCCCAGATGGTCTGGGCCAGGTACTCCACCACCGAGTCGCGGCTCATCGTGCGGCGCTCCAGCCACCACTCGCCGACGTTCTGCACCATGCCGACGATCCCGTGGCCCCAGACCTCGGCGCCGCCGGAGTCGAGCTTGAACGCGCGCATGTAGTCCCCGAGCAGGCTCGACAGCGCGCCCGCGATGACGCCCTTGTCCTCGGCGACGATGTCGGAGTCGATGCGCCGGTCGCCGAAGGTGCGGCGGACCAGAAGGCGGTAGAGGTTCGGGTACTCCTCGATGATGGAGAAGAAGGCGTCGAGGCTCTTGCGGATGCGCGGCAGCGGCGCCTCCTCCCGGTTCATCGCCGGGATCAGCCGCTCGAACAGGATCTCGGTGCCGCGCTGGCCGAGGGCGACGAACAGGTCGGCCTTGTCGGTGAAGTGCCGGTAGAGCACCGGCTTGGTCACCCCGGCCTCGGCGGCGACGTGCTCCATGCCCACGTCGGGACCGTGCTCGGCGAGCGCGCGCAGCGCCGCCTCCACGAACTCCTCGCGCCGCGCGGCCCGGTGCGACTTCCACCGGTCCCGGCGCGCGTCCCCGGACAGCTGTCCCTTGACACGATCCGCCATGACACCCATGCTACCAGAAGTAACTGTTACCGGAAGTAACGCACGAAGCGTCCACGCACGGGGAAGGTGACTCGACGATGAGCCGCGCGCTGCAGGTGGCCAAGGTAGCCGATCGGGAGCGGACGGCGGGGCGGCTGCTGAAGTCTTCCGCCGAGAAGTTCTACGACCCCGAGGTCGACATCGACTGGGACGCCCCGATCGTCGAGGGCAAGTACTTCCACCCCGAGCACCGGATCTCCCTCTACGGGACCGAGCTGTGGGAGCGGCTGACCCCCGAGCAGCGCGTCGAGCTGGGCAAGCACGAGACCGCCAGCATCGCCAGCACCGGCATCTTCTTCGAGGTGCTGCTCATGCAGATGCTGCTCAAGCAGGTCTACAAGCACGACCCGACCACCGACCACGTGCACTACATGCTCACCGAGATCGCCGACGAGTGCCGCCACTCGACGATGTTCGGCAAGGCGTGCAAGCGCTTCGGGGTGCCCGCGTACGGCCCGCGGAAGTGGATCAAGACGCTGGCCAAGGTGCTGCCGGTGGTCGGCCGCGGCCCGTCGGTCTACGCGGCGATCCTGGTCGCCGAGGAGGTGCTCGACCGCATGCAGCGGGAGAGCATGGCCGACGAGGGCATGCAGCCGCTGATCCGCATGGTCAACCGCATCCACGTGCTGGAGGAGGCGCGGCACGTGACCTTCGCCCGGCAGGAGGTCGCACAGGGGATGGCCGAGGCGGGCTGGCTGGCCAAGCAGTACCACCGGGTGATGGCCGCCGTGGTGTCGTACTTCGTGGCGCTGAGCCTGGTGAACCCGCGGGTGTACGAGGCGGTGGGGCTCAACCGGCGGGAGGCGTGGAAGGCGGCGAAGAACAACCCGCACTTCCAGCAGACGATCGCGTACTGGGGGGAGCGGATCATGGCGTTCCTCAAGGAGGCGGACCTGGTGGGCGGCCCGTCGATGGTGCTGTGGCGGCGGTCGATGCTGCTGCCGAAGTAGCCCGCGGAAGCTACTGGATAGTAGGTTGGCGGGCATGTTCCAGGCATCCGACGGCGTGCCCCTGCACGTGGCGGTCACCGGCGACGCGGCGTCGCCGGTGACCGTCGTGCTCACCCACGGCTGGACCAGCGACAACCGCGTCTGGGACGCCGTCGCCCCGCACCTGCGCCACCGGGTGGTCCGCTTCGACCACCGCGGCCACGGCGCCTCCGGCCGCGGCGAAGCCACCCTGGAACGCCTGGGCGACGACCTGGCCGAGCTGATCGCGTCGCTGGCGCCGGAGGGCAAGGTGCTCCTGGTGGGCCACTCGATGGGCGGCATGGCGATGATGGCCCTGGCCGCCCGCCACCCGGACCTGGTGCGCAGCCGGGTGCACGCCGCGTTCTTCGTCTCCACCTCGTCGGGCCGCATGTCCGAGATCACCTTCGGCCTCCCGCGCCCCCTGGTGAAGGCCGCCCTGGCCCTGCGCAAGCACCTCGCCCCCAAGCGCAAGCCCGGCCTCGCCCCCACGGTTGCGTCTAGCTCCGGGGCTGCTGAGACCGGTATGGCCGCTGCGTCCGTCACCTCGGCTGTCGACACCGGCGTGGCTGCGCCTGCTGCGTCCGGCTCTTCCGCTGCTGCGACCAGCCCCGCGACGGCTGAGACCGCCCTGGCGGCGGCTCCCCGGCCGTCGCGTCCGCTGAACCCGCTGCAGCGGCGCGCCCAGCTGGCGTTCCTGCGCTGGCTGGTCTTCGGCGCCCGCTACGACCGGGCCGACCTGCAATCCGTCGCCGACCAGCTCAACGCCGTCCACCGCCGCTCAGCAGCCGCCCTGCGCTCGGCCATCAACCGCCACACGGCCACCGAGGCCCTCCACGTCTACCGCGACATCCCCACCCAGATCCTCACCGGCGAACGCGACCGCCTCATCCCCGCCGCCCACTCCCGCGCGATCGCCGCCGAACTCCCCGCCGCCGACCTGGTCGTCTACCCCAACGCAGGCCACATGCTCCCCTACGAACGCGCGGACGACCTGGTCAACCGGATCAACGCCGCGGTCTGACTACGACCGGTGCCTGCACAGCCGGTGCGGCACGAGGTTCTGGTCTTCGGCGACCAGGAGGCGTTCGCGGATGAGGAATTCGGGGAGTTCGTGGCGGTGGCCTGCGGCTTCGCCCCAGATTTCGCGGGTCACCTCGTCCAGGGCGCGTTCCAGGGCGGTGAAGGAGGACAGGCCGAGGCAGAGGCGGGTCTGGGCGCGGCCGAGGGGGGCGGGGGAGGCGATGCCGGGGGTGAAGTACTCCCGGTAGTACGCGGCCAGCACCGTGCGGTGGCGGGGCTTGCGGGTCAGCAGCAGCTGGACCCGCACCGCCGCCCCCGACAGGCCGATCGACGTCTCCGGGCCCAGCTCGACGACCTGCGCCGGGTCCGCGGCGCTGCCCGAGACCGCCAGGTGGACGCGGTAGCGGGAGTCCCAGACGTGCACCTCGGACTCCCCGTCCGGCAGCGGGAAGGCGCAGCGCTCGCCCACGGTGAAGCGGCGGCTCTCGGCCACCACGTACACCGCCAGCGGCGCCTGCCGCCCGTGGCCGTTGACCAGCCACCACCGCCCGTCCATGTGCCGCAGGTACGGCGCGTTCGGGGCGCGGGAGACCCGTTCGTCGGCGCCCGCGCTCAGGAAGTCGCGGTCCAGGGCGAACCGCGTCGACGGGTGGACGGGCACCGGGGACGGCAGGGCGTGGTAGTCGACGATCAGGTCGGCCAAGCCGCCACGTCCCCCACCACCGCCGTCACGTTGTCGCGGGCGCCCGCGTCGCAGGCCAGGCGGACGAGGGTCTCCACGCACTGGCGCGGGTCGGCGGCGCGCAGGCCCGCCAGGGCGGCCAGGAAGTCCGGCGGGGGCAGCGCGTCGGTGAGCCCGTCGCTGCACAGCAGGTAGCGCTCGCCGGGGACCGCGCGCCGCGACCAGGTGTCCGGCTGCAGCGTCGACTCCATGCCCACCGCCCGCACCAGGGCGTTGCGGTTGGGGTGGCGGGCGCCCTCCTCGGCGGTCAGGTGGCCCGCGGCGACGAGCTCGGCCCCCAGCGTGTGCGGTGAGGCGAGGAACTCCACGCGGTCGGTCTGCACCAGCGTGACGCTGTCGCCGACGTGCGCCCCGCGGACCCACCCGTCGGCGCCCAGCGCCGCGATGACCAGCGTGGTGGCCATGCCGTGGGTGGCCGGGTCGGTCTCGGCGTAGGCGCGCACGGCGGCGTTGGCCCGCACGGCGGCCTCCGCGGGCGCCATGTCCGGGCCAGCGGCGACGACCGACTCCATCGCCAACCGGGAGGCCACCTCGCCCGCGGGCGCGCCGCCGACCCCGTCGGCGACGGCGATCAGCCGCTCACCGGCGTGCCACGAGTCCTGATTGGTGTCGCGCCCGCCGAGGGCGCTGCACCCCGCTACCAAAAGCCGCATATCTCCACGGTGCCGGCCGGATGCTGAGAACGGCAGGGGGAGGGCTCCCCCTTATTCGGACGCCTGCAGCGGGAACCCGCCGCCGATGCCCCGCCAGGCCAGCGTGGAGATCAGCGCGATGGCCTCCTCCTTGGGCACGGTGCGGCTGTCGTCCAGCCACGCCCGCGCCGCGACCTGGCTGACCCCCACCAGGCCCACCGCCAGCAGCCGGGCCCGGTTCTCGTCCAGGCCCGCGTCGGCGGTGATCGTGGCGGTGATGGCGTCGACGCTGGCGTTGGTCGCCCGCGCGATCGCGTCCTGGACCAGCGGCTCGTTGCGCAGGTCGGACTCGAAGACCAGCCGGAACGCCTGGCTCTCGCCGTCGACGAAGTCGAAGTAGGCGCGCACCGCGTTGCGCACCCGGGTCTTGTTGTCGGTGGTGGTCTCCATCGCCGAGGACACCCGGCTGATCAGCTCGTCGACGTGCTTCTCCAGCAGCGCCATGTAGAGCTCCAGCTTGCCCGGGAAGTGCTGGTAGAGCACCGGCTTGCTGACCCCGGCGCGCTCGGCGATCTCGTCCATGCCCGCGGCGTGGTAGCCGTTGGCGGCGAACACGTCCTGGGCCGCGGCCAGCAGCTGGGCTCGGCGCGCCGTGCGCGGGAGTCTCGCGCCGCGCCCGCCGTTGTGCTGAATCGTCTCCGACATGCGTCCCCTCGCTCACTGTGCCACCGCGGTCACCGGCGCCGACGTCCGACACTACTAGCCGGTAGGCCGATTGCGGGAATCCTCGTCCCCCTGGACCCGACCAGACAAGTATCGGGTGTGACCCAGGACACCATTCGGCGCATCGGTCGAGCCCGATTCACACTATGGGGATGACCGTTTCGCTCTCCGATGCCCCCTTGCCCCCGATCGACCCCACCCGGCCCGCCTGGCCGGGTGCGGAGGAGACGATCGGGGGAGTGCGGCTGCACGTGCGCCGCACCCCGGGTGACGGCGACGTCCCGGCCGTGTACGTGCACGGGCTCGGCGGTTCGGCGACCAACTGGACCGACCTGGCCGACCAGCTCTCCGGCCACGCCCCCGGCCTGGCCGTCGACCTGCCCGGGTTCGGCCGCAGCACCCCGCCGGACGGCTACGACTACACCCTGCGCTCGCACGTCGACACCCTGGTCGCGGTCCTGCGGGGCCTCGACGGGCGCCCGGTGCACCTGCTGGGCAACTCGATGGGCGGGGCGATCTGCCTGCTGGCCGCGGCCGCGGCCCCGGACGCGGTGCGCACCCTGACCCTGATCTCCCCGGCCGTGCCCGACCTGCGGCCCGACCCGCGCAGGCTCTCCGACCCGCGGATGGCCCTGGCGCTGCTGCCGCTGCTGGGCGAGCGGGTGCGCAGGCAGCTCGCCGCCGTCACCCCGCGTGAGCGCACCCGGCAGATGCTGCAGCTGTGCTTCGCCGACCCGGACCGGGTGCCCGAGCAGCGGGTCGCCGAGGCCGAGGCGGAGTACGCCGAGCGCGCCGAGCAGGCGTGGGCCAACCCGGCGCTGCAGGCCAGCACGATCGGCCTGATCCGCTCCTGGCTGGTGGTCGGCCCGCGCTCGATCTGGCGGGCCGCGCCCAAGATCACCGCGCCGACGCTGGTCGTGTGGGGCGCGCGGGACCGGCTGATGTCGGTGCGCAAGGCCCCGCGCACCGCGCGCGCCATCCCGAACGCCCGGCTGCTCGTGCTGCCCGACGTGGGCCACGTGGCCCAGATGGAGCGGCCCGCGACCGTCGCCAGGGCCGTGCTGAGCCTGTGGCGCGCCGCCGCGGGCGAGCGGTGGTGACCCGGTTACCAGGAGCGCACGGCGCAGGTGTGGCACCCTTGACCCCGTGAGTGAGTGGGACGGTTCGTCACCCTCCGCGACCGCGGAGCCCGACGAGGAGCGCTACCGCCCCGGCGTCCGGCGCACCACCGCCGAGCCGCTGGCGGCATCCTGGCGACCCGAGCCCCCCGCGGAGGGCGGCGGCAGAAAGCGCAAGCGCGGCTTCTTCGCCACCTACGGCTGGCGGGTCTACGCCCTCCCCGTCCTGCTCGCCGTGACCGCGCTCGTGGTGGTCCAAACGGCGGCCGACCGCTCGCCGGAGACCACCGCCGCGGGGCTGAACCCGGCGGTGCCCGGGGAGGGGCCGACCACCACGACGCCGGGGCCCGCGCTGACCGAGCGGACCCCCGTCGAGCTGGACATCCCGACCGCCGAGCTGCCCGGCGGCGCGTCGTTCACCAAGGCGGGCAAGGGCACGTGGCGGGTGCTGCCGGGCAGCGGGAAGCAGGTCGGCAAGGGCAGGCTCTACACCTACACCGTCGAGGTGGAGGAGGGCATCCCGCCCGCGGAGTACGGCGGCGACGCGCTGTTCGCCGACCTCGTGGACCGCACGCTGGCCGACCCGCGCGGTTGGACCAGCCTGGGCGAGGTGGCGGTGCAGCGGGTGGGGCCCGGCGTGGAGGCCGACTTCGAGGTCAGCCTCACCACCCCGGAGACCACCCACCGCGGCGACGTCTGCGGCTTCTCCATCAAGTACGAGTCGTCGTGCGCGATCAACGACCGGGTGGTGATCAACCTCGCCCGCTGGGTGCGCGGCGCGGTGGCCTTCGAGGGCGACCAGCTCGCCTACCGGCAGTACGTGATCAACCACGAGGTGGGCCACGTCTTCGACCTGCGGCACGTGGGCTGCGCGAAGACCGGCGAGCTGGCCCCGGTGATGATGCAGCAGACCTTCGGCGTGGCCAACGACTACGTCCACCGGCTCAACGAGTCCTTCGGCGGCGGGGGCGTGCCGAAGGACGGCAAGGTGTGCAGGCCGAACGCCTGGCCGAATCCGCAAGCCCAGCCCGCGGGCTGAGCGGCCGCTTCCCGCTATCTGGGAAGCGGGAAGGCGGGGTGGGAGGGTTGCGTTGAATGCGATGACAATCCCGCGCGATTCGCCGGAGTTCGAGGAGGACTGATGGCTGGCAGCCTGCCGCCGCTAGTGGAGCCCGCCGCGGAGCTGACCAAGGACGAGGTGGCCCGCTACAGCCGCCACCTGATCATCCCCGATGTCGGCATGGACGGGCAGAAGCGGCTGAAGAACGCCAAGGTGCTGGTGGTCGGCGCCGGTGGGCTGGGCAGCCCGGCCCTGCTGTACCTGGCCGCCGCGGGCGTCGGCACCCTCGGCGTGATCGACTTCGACGTGGTGGACGAGTCCAACCTGCAGCGCCAGGTGATCCACGGCCAGTCCGACATCGGCAAGCCCAAGGCCGTCTCGGCCAAGGAGTCGGTCGCCGAGATCAACCCGTTCGTCAACGTCGTGCTGCACGAGGTGCAGCTGGACTCGTCGAACGCGCTGGAGATCTTCCGCGACTACGACCTGATCCTCGACGGCACGGACAACTTCGCCACCCGGTACCTGGTCAACGACGCCGCGGTGCTGCTGGGCAAGCCCTACGTCTGGGGATCGATCTTCCGGTTCGAGGGCCAGGTCAGCGTGTTCTGGGAGGACGCGCCCAACGGCCAGGGCCTCAACTACCGCGACCTCTACCCCGAGCCCCCGCCGCCGGGGATGGTCCCCAGCTGCGCCGAGGGCGGCGTGCTCGGCGTGCTGTGCGCCTCCATCGGCTCGATCATGGTGACCGAGGCGATCAAGCTGCTGACCGGCATCGGCGAGCCGCTGCTGGGCAGGCTGATGGTCTACGACGCGCTGGAGATGTCCTACCGGACCATCAAGATCCGCAAGGACCCCGAGACCAAGCCGATCGAGGGCCTGATCGACTACGAGGCGTTCTGCGGCGTGGTCTCCGACGCGGCCCAGACCGCGGCGGCGGGCAGCACGATCACCCCGCTGGAGCTGAAGGAGAAGTTCGACCGCGGCGACGACTTCGTCCTCATCGACGTCCGCGAGCCGAACGAGTACGAGATCGTGAAGATCCCGGGCTCCATCCTGATCCCCAAGGACCGCATCCTCTCCGGCGACGCGCTGGCCGAGCTGCCCCAGGACAAGCCGATCGTGCTGCACTGCAAGTCCGGCGTGCGCTCGGCCGAGGCGCTGGCCGCGCTGCACAAGGCCGGCTTCGCCGACGCCGTGCACGTCGGCGGCGGGGTGCTGGGCTGGGCCAAGCAGGTCGACCCGAGCCTGCCCACCTACTGACCGCGCGAGGCCGGTCCGGGGTCCGCCGCCGCGCGGCCCCGGACCGGCCCACGTGCGGCTTTCCGCGCGTCACGGCTCCGAAACGGGCGGGCGAGGGGGTAGCGTCCCCGGCCGTGAGCACTGCGCCCCCTGAGCACGTCCGGGCCGCGTTCGGCGCCCGGGGCGTCGAGCCGGTCCTGATCGGCGGCGGGCCGGTGTGGCGCTGCGACGACATCGCGCTGCGGCCCGCGGGCAGCCCGGCCGAGGCGTCGTGGGTGGCCCAGACGCTCGGCGAGCTGGACGTGCCCGACCTGCGCATCGCCCGGCCGGTCCGCTCCAGCGACGGGCGCTACGTCGTCGGCGGCTGGGCGGCGTTCCGGCACGTCAGCGGCAGGCCGGAGCCGCGCTACGACGAGGTGGTCTCGGCGTCGCTGCGGCTGCACGAGGCGACCAGGGGGCTCAACCGGCCGCGGTTCCTCAACCTGCGCGCCGACGTGTTCGCGATGGCCGACCGGGTGGCGTGGGGCGAGGAGACCGCCGACCTCGACGCCGACCTCGGCGGCAGGCTCTTCCACCTGCTCGTCGAGCGCCGCGGCGCGCTGTCCAGCGCGCCGCAGGTCGTGCACGGCGACCTGTTCGGCACCGTCCTGTTCGACGGCGACGCCGCCCCCGGCCTGGTCGACTTCACCGCCTACCACCGCCCGCCGGAGTGGGCCGCGGCGGTGGTCGTGGTGGACGCGATCGCGTGGGGCGGGGCCGACGACGGCATCGCCCGCCGGTGGTCGCACCTGGCGGACTGGCCGCAGGCGCTCCTGCACGCCCTGCTGTTCCGCCTGGCGGTGCACGCCCTGCACCCGAAGTCCACCCAGCGCTCCATGCGCGGCCTGGAACGCGCCGCCAACCTCGTCACCGATCTCCTCTAGCCCTGGCGTGTGAGCGCGATCACGCTATGATCGTCCCGGCGCCGGGAGCCCTCACGGCTGCCGGACCGGCTGCGCGCAGGCAATTTCGCACGGCGGAAACACGAAGGCCCCTGCGGGTAACCCGGCCTGCCTACGTTCGGGAGCGTCCCCACGCTGCCGGATCAGGAGACGGGCATGACGCACGTGGCCGCCCCCGCCGTCGACACCCACTGCCCCTACTGCGCCCTGCAATGCGGGATGCGGCTCGCGGGCGCGCGGGTCGAGCCGCGCGAGTTCCCCACCAACCGCGGCGGCCTGTGCCAGAAGGGCTGGACGGCGGGCGAACTGCTCACCACCGCCCACCGCCTCACCGCCCCGCTGGTCCGCGTCGGCGCCGACCTCGTGCCCGCCTCCTGGGACGACGCCCTGGACCTGGTCGCCCGGCGGCTCGCGGCGCTGCGCGCCGAGCACGGGCCGGACTCGGTCGCGGTCTTCGGCGGGGGCGGGCTGACCACGGAGAAGTGCTACCTGCTCGGCAAGTTCGCCCGGGTCGCCCTGGGCACCGCGCAGATCGACTACAACGGGCGCTTCTGCATGTCCTCGGCCGCGGCGGCGGGGACCCGCGCCTTCGGCGTCGACCGCGGGCTGCCGTTCCCGGTGGCCGACATCGCCCGGGCCGACGCGGTCCTGCTCGCCGGGGCCAACCCCGCCGAGACCATGCCGCCGTTCCGGCAGCACCTGCGCACCGCGGCCGACGCAGGCGGGCTGGTCGTGGTCGACCCGCGCCGGACGGCCACCGCCGAGCAGGCGAGCCTGCACCTGCAGCCGCGCCCGGGCACGGACCTGGCGCTGGCGCTGGGCATCCTGCACGCGGCCGTCGCCGACGGCCTGGTCCGCCCCGACTACATCGCCGCGCGCACCACCGGGTTCGACGCCGCGTGGCGGATCGCGGCGGCGTGGTGGCCCGAGCGCGTCGAGCGGGTGACCGGGGTCGCCGCCGCCGACCAGCGCCGCGCCGCGTCCCTGCTCGCGGGCGCGGACCGCGCGGTCGTCCTGACCGGCCGCGGCGCCGAGCAGCACGCGCGCGGCACCGACACCGCGTCGGCGTGGATCAACCTGGCCCTGGCGCTCGGCCTGCCCGGGACCGCGGGGTCGGGGTACGGCTGCCTGACCGGGCAGGGCAACGGCCAGGGCGGGCGCGAGCACGGCCAGAAGGCCGACCAGCTCCCCGGCTACCGCCGCATCGACGACCCGGCCGCCCGCGCCCACGTCGCGCGGATCTGGGGCGTGGACCCGGAGTCCCTGCCCGGCGTCGGCCGCTCGGCCTACGAGCTGCTCGACGCGCTCGGGTCCGGTGGCGGGCCGAAGGCGCTGCTGGTCTTCGGCAGCAACGTCGCGGTCTCCGCGCCGCACGCCGGGCACGTCGCCGATCGGCTGTCCTCATTGAACTTCCTGGTGGTGGCCGACTTCGTCCTGTCGGAGACCGCGCGGGCCGCCGACGTGGTGCTGCCGGTCACCCAGTGGGCCGAGGAGGACGGCACGCTGACCAACCTGGAGGGCCGCGTCCTGCTGCGCGCCAAGGCGGTCGAGCCGCCCGCCGGGGTCCGCAGCGACCTGTCGGTGCTGCGCGGGCTCGCCGTGCGCCTCGGCCAGCCGCCGCAGCGCTTCCCGGACGACCCCGCCGCGGTCTTCGCCGAGCTGCGCGCCGCATCCCGCGGCGGCCCCGCCGACTACTCCGGGGTCACCTACGAGCGGCTGCGCGCGGGCGAGGCGCTGTTCTGGCCCGTCCCGGCCGAGGACCACCCCGGCACCCCGCGGCTGTTCGCCGACCGCTTCGCCCACCCCGACGGCCGGGCCCGGTTCGCCCCCGTCGACCACGGCGGCCCGGCCGAGCCGGTGGACGAGGAGTACCCGCTGCTGGCCACGACCGGCCGGGTCCTGCCGCACTACCAGTCCGGCGCGCAGACCCGGCTGGTGCCCGAGCTGCTCGCCGCCGCGCCCGAGGCCCACGTCGAGGTGCACCCGGACACCGCGGCCCGGGCCGGGCTCGCCGACGGCGCGCTGGCCAGGGTGGTCTCCCGCCGCGGCGCGACGACCGCCCGGGTGCGGCTGGTCGCCTCCGCCCGCCAGGACACGGTGTTCCTGCCGTTCCACTTCCCCGGCGCGCAGCGGGCCAACCTGATCACCAACCCCGCGCTCGACCCGGTGAGCCGGATGCCGGAGTTCAAGGTCTGCGCCGTCCGCCTGGAGGTCGGGGCATGACCGCGCGCCGCGTGGTGGTCGTCGGGTACGGGATGGCGGGCGCCCGGCTGGTCGAGGAGATCCGCCGCCGGGACCCGGCAGGCGCGCGGGTCGCGCTGACCGCGGTCGGCGCGGAGCCGCACGCCGCCTACAACCGCGTGCTGCTGTCGGCGGTGGTGGCCGGATCGCTGACCCCCGACGCCGTGCGCCTGCAGGAGCCGGGTTGGGCCGAACGGCACGGCGTCGACCTGCGCACCGGAATCGGCGCCACCGCCGTCGACCCGCAAGCCCGCCGCGTCACCCTCGCCGACGGCTCCACAGTGGACTACGACGCGCTGGTGCTGGCCACCGGCAGCGCCGCGTGGGTGCCGCAGGCCGAGGGCCTGCGGACCGAGGGCGGCGCGCTCGCCGCGGGCGTGGTGCCCTTCCGCGACCTGGACGACTGCGCCGCCATCCTGGCCAGGACGCGCCCCGGCGCGCCGGTCGCGGTGCTCGGCGGCGGCCTGCTCGGCCTGGAGGCCGCCCGCGGGCTGGCGGCCCGCGGCGCGCTGGTGACGGTCGTGCACCCGGTCGGCCACCTGATGGAACGCCAGCTCGACCCGGGCGCCGGGGCGGTGCTGGCCCGCACGCTGGCCGGGCTGGGCATCGAGTTCCGCCTGGGCCGCGTCGCCGCCCGCTACGTCCCCGGCGACGGCCTCAAGCTCGACGACGGCGCGCACGTCCCCGCCGACCTGGTGGTCGTCGCGGCCGGGGTGCGGGCGCGGACCGGGCTGGCCGCGGCGATGGGGCTGGCCTGCGACCGCGGCGTCCTCGTCGACGACGCCCTGCGCACCAGCGACCCCCGGGTGCACGCCATCGGCGACTGCGCCCAGCACCCCGGCGCCCCCTCCGGCCTGGTCCAGCCCGCCTGGGAGCAGGCGGCCGTGCTCGCCGACCGGCTCACCGGGACCGCCCCGGCCGCCCGCTACCAGGGCACCCCGGTCGTCACCCGGCTCAAGGCGCGCGGGGTCGACCTGGCCGCCCTCGGCGAGGTGCACACCGACCTGGCCGACCCCGACGCCGAGGTGCTGGCCGTGCAGGACCCCACCCGCGGCCGCTACGCCAAGCTCGTCCTGCGCGGGGACCGGGTGACCGGCGCGATCCTGCTCGGCCTCCCGGACGCCGCGGCCGCCATCACCCAGCTCTACGACGCCCGGACCCCGGCCCCGGCCGACCGCGTCGCCCTCCTGCTCGGCCGCGCCCTGCCCGCCGCGGCCGCGAGCCCGGCCGAGCTGCCCGCGTCGGCCGTGGTCTGCCGGTGCAACACCGTCTCCAAGGCCCAGCTCGTCGCGGCGTGGCGCGGCGGCGCGTGCTCGGTGGCCGACTTGGCGGCCGCCACCCGCGCCACCACCGGCTGCGGCGGCTGCTCGGCCGCGGTCCGCGGTGTCGCCGACTGGCTGGCGAAGCCCTGACCCGCACACCCCCAGGAGAACCCGCATGAGGAACCCCGCCCCGCCCGGCCAGCCCAGCGCCCGCACGGGCCGGTGGATCGACCACTGGGAGCCCGAGGACCCCGCCTTCTGGGCGGGCACCGGGCGGCGGGTGGCCACCCGCAACCTCGTGCTGTCGATCCTGGCCGAGAACCTCGGCTTCAGCGTGTGGGTGCTGATGAGCATCGTCGTGGTCAACCTCCGCTCCGTCGGCTACGACTTCACCGTCGGGCAGACCTTCTGGCTGCTCATCGTGCCCAACCTCGTCGGGGCCGCGCTGCGCGTGCCCTACACCTTCGCGGTGCCGCGCTTCGGCGGTCGCGCGTGGACGGCGGTCAGCGCCGCGCTGCTGCTGGTCCCCTGCGGCATGCTCGCCGCCGCCGTGCTGACCCCGGGCACGCCGTACTGGTTCTTCCTGGCCACGGCCGCCGCGATGGGCTTCGGCGGGGGCAACTTCTCCTCGTCGATGGCCAACATCTCGTTCTTCTACCCCGAGGGCAAGAAGGGTCTCGCGCTCGGCCTCAACGCCGCGGGCGGCAACCTCGGCGTGGCGCAGACGCAGCTGCTCGTCCCCATCGCGGTCAGCATCGGCACCGGGATCAACCTCGCCTACGCAGCGCTGATGTGGATGCCGCTGATCATCCTGGCCGCCGCGGCCGCCTGGTTCGGCATGGACAGCATCACCTCGGCCAAGCCCGACGGCACCTCCTACCGGCAGGCCCTGGCCAACAAGCACACCTGGGTCATGTCGTTCCTCTACATCGGCACGTTCGGCTCGTTCATCGGCTTCTCCTTCGCCTTCCCCGCGCTGCTGCAGATCGCCTTCGGCGGCCACACGGCGCTGGCGTTCATCGGCGCGCTGATCGGCTCGCTGGCCCGGCCCGTCGGCGGCTGGCTGGCCGACCGGGTGGGCGGGGCGCGGATGACGCTGCTGGTCTTCCTCGGCATGGCCGTCGGCGCGGCCGGGGTCGTCGCCAGCGTCGCCCAGGGCAGCTTCGGGCTGTTCTTCGGCTCCTTCATCGCGCTGTTCGTGCTCAGCGGCATGGGCAACGGCACGACCTACCGGATGATCCCGATGATCTTCTCCGCCGAGGTCGGCTCCCGGGCCGCCGCGGCGGGCGAGGACGCCGACGCCGCGCGCAAGCGGGCCAAGCGCCAGGCCGCCGCGGTCGTCGGCATCGCGGGCGCGGTGGGCGCCTTCGGCGGCGTGCTGGTGAACCTGGTCTTCAAGTTCTCGCTGGAGGGCGCGCGGACGCTCACCCCGGCGCTGCTGGCCTTCATCGGCTTCTACGGGCTGTGCGTCGGCGTGACGTGGTGGTTCTACCTGCGCCGGACCTTCGCGGTGGAGCGCGCCCCCAGCCTGGCCTACGCGGGGGTCTGACGGCCGGAGCCGGATGCCACCACCGGCATCCGGCGCCAGGCCGCCGCGTCCCCGGGGTCGGCGGGCGCCTGCCCGCACACGACGAAGCGGTGCGGCGCCATCACGGCGGGGTGCAGCCCGGCCATGCACCGCTCCCGCAGCTCCTCCGGCGTGCCCTCGGTCGCGTAGGCGACCAGCGCGCCGTCCTCGACGAACGCGGCCCCGCCCACCAGCGCGCCCACCTGCGCGAGGTCCACCCAGCACGAGTCCACCCGCGCCCAGCCCGGCCCCGGCAGCACCTGGTCGACGCCCGACGCGGCGGCGAACCCGGCGACCGGCACGTCCCGCTCCGCGGCGGCGACCACCAGCCGCTCGACGGCCGCCAGGAAGCGGGCCGGGTCGGGCACGTAGCGCGTGTCGGTGTGCAGGCGCAGGTCGACGGCCCCGGACACCGCGCCCAGGGTCAGGTAGAACGCCGTGGGCAGCGGCCGGTCGAACATCGGCTCGAACCGGGTCCGCTCGACCGGCGGCTCCGGCTCGGCGACGCCGAGGTCGCTGAACACGCAGTCCCGGTGGAAGCGCACGCCGCGCTCCTCCGCGACGCCGTCCATGACCTCCCACAGGTCCACCGAGTCGAAGTGCGCGCACCGGTAGGCCGCCAGCGTCGCCGACCCCAGCTGCCGCGCCAGCGCGTCGAACCCGCCGCTGCCCGCCACGGCGTAGGGCACCAGCGCGTCCTGGGCGAGCGGGCCGATGTAGTCCCGCCAGCCCGACCGGAACCGGTTGCCCGAGATCGACACCAGCGCGCCGGGGTCGGCCCCGGTGTGCGCGGCGAGCAGGCCGACCGCCGCGGCCAGCACCACCGACGACGGGCTCACCCCGGTCCGCGCGACCACCGGGACCAGCGCCCCGGCCAGCGCCGAGGACAGCATCCGCACCTCGCGGTGGCCGGGCACGCCCTCCGGGTGCGGCACGGTGAACAGCGCCTGCGGGGCCTCGCGCAACCGGGCCGCCCAGTACCGCAGCGAGGCCGCCGTCCGCCGCTGCCCCGCGGGCGAGCGCTCCCACAGCGCCTGGTCGATCGGCTGGTGCTCGACCGGCGGGGCCGAGCGGTCGCCGTCGAGCAGCGCGGCGACCTGCCTGCCCAGCAGGGTCGCGGCGGTCCCGTCGACCGCGGCGTGGGAGAGCAGCAGCACCGCGATGAACGGCGCGCCGCAGCGGGTCACCACCAGCGCCCGCACGGGCAGGTCGGCGGCGACGTCGAAGGGCTCGCGCAGCAGGCGCACCACCAGCCCGCCGACGAAGGCGACCTCGTCGCCGTCGAGCTCGTAGACCGACACCGGCACCGCGCCGGTCCCCAGCACCCGCTGGACCTGCCCGTCGAAGACCGTGCGCAGCGACTCGTGGCGGGCCACGACCACGCCGACCGCGTCGGCCACGTCCTCGACCGAGCGCCCCGGCGGGACCGGCACGAACGCGGGCAGCGCGTCGCCGCCGTCGCCGCCGAGCCACCGCAGCACGTTGTGCTGCCCCAGCGCCACCGGCCCCGAGCGGGCCCCCGGCACGGCGAACGGGACCGACAGCGTGCGCACCGGCAGCGACATGGCGCGGATGGTAGCGCGCGGAAAGCCTTGCCGGGCGGTGCTTCCACCGTCGAGGGATCAGGCGTCGGGTAGCTCGTCGAAGATCGTCTCGGCGATGCGCCGGGTCACCACGCACGGCTCCTCGACGGCCTCGTAGGTGCCCAGCACCGTCAGGTGCGACCCGTGCTCGTGCGCCTGCTTGCTCGCGTCGATGGCCACCGAGATGCCGCAGTCCTTGCCCGCGGAGCCGTCGACCTCGTAGGCGGTGTTGCCGAAGAGGTCCTCGGTCGGCCGGTAGCTGGGCGTGCCCGGCGGCTCGGCGCGGAAGAAGACCGACGCGGTGGTGATGCCCCGGTTGTAGGGCAGCTCGTAGCGGCACAGCTCGGGCGTGGACTCGTGCTCGCGCACCCGGGCGTCGACCCCCGTGGCCGCGACCAGGGCGGGCACGAACCGGGCGCAGTCCACGGCGCCCACGCGCTTGGGCACCGCGACGACCACCGCGGGATCGGCGGCGGCCACGGCCGACACCGGCGGCCCCGGCTCGGCCACGACCGAGCGGGGCGCCAGCCCGGCGGGCGTGCCGGGCGCGCAGGCCGCGAGGGCCGCCAGGGTGGCCGCGGCCACCAGCGGCGCGGCGCTCGTTCGGGAACGCACGGCGACGACGGTAGGACCCCGATTGGCCCAACCCCAAGTTACCGCCGGGAAATCAGCCGATCGTGGGGGCGGTCACCCGCACGGGTCGGCCGTCCGCGCGGGGCGGCAGCCGTAACCGGGGGGAAACAGCCGGGAATCCCCGGTGACACCGGCGAATCGGAGCATGGCGTCGCGGCGGTCGCCGCAGGGGATCGGAGGGAGGCGCGGCATGGCGCGGACAGCCGTCGTCGTCGGGCACGGCATGGTCGGCCACCGGTTCGTGCAGGCGTTACGCGAGCGCGACACCGCGGGCGCGTGGCGGGTCGAGGTGTTCGCCGAGGAGGCCAGGCCCGCCTACGACCGGGTGGCGCTGACGTCCTATGTGGACGACTGGGACGCGGGCAGGCTCCAGCTCGACGGCGCGGAGTACCCCGGGGACGACGCCGTGGCGCTGCACCTGGGCGAGCCGGTGACCGCGGTCGACCGCGCCGCGCGCACGGTCACCACGGCCGCCGGGCGGGTGCGCCCCTTCGACGCGCTGGTGCTGGCCACCGGCTCGGCGCCGTTCGTGCCACCGGTGCCCGGCCGCGACCTGCCCGGCTGCCACGTCTACCGGACCGTCGACGACCTCGACGCCATCCGCGCTTCGGCGCTGGGGGCGCGGGCGGGCGCAGGCCGGGGTGCGGCGCTGGTCGTCGGCGGGGGGCTGCTGGGCCTGGAGGCGGCCAAGGCGCTGCGCGACCTGGGCCTGTCCCCGCACGTGGTCGAGCTGGCCCCCCGGCTGATGCCGCTGCAGGTCGACGACGGCGGCGGCGCGCTGCTGCGGCGGCTGGTCGAGCGGCTGGGCGTCACCGTGCACCCGGGCACGTCGGTCGCCGCCGTCGAAGCCGACCGGGGCAGGCTGCTGGCCCGGCTGGCCTCGGGCACCGAGCTGGACGTCGACCTCGTCGTGTTCGCCGCGGGCATCCGCCCGCGCGACCAGCTCGCCCGCGAGTGCGGCCTCGACGTGGGCGAGCGCGGCGGGATCGTGGTCGACGCCGCGTGCCGCACCGCGGACCCGGGCATCTACGCGATCGGCGAGTGCGCGCTGGCCGGCGGCCGGGTCCACGGCCTGGTCGCCCCCGGCTACGGCATGGCCGAGGTCGCCGCGGACCGGCTGCTCGGCGGCGCGGCGGAGTTCACCGGCGCGGACACCGCCACCAAGCTCAAGCTGATGGGCGTGGACGTGGCCAGCTTCGGCGACGCGCACGCGGCCACCGAGGGCGCCCTGGAAGTCGTGGTCGACGACGCCGTGGCGGGCAGCTACCGCAAGCTCGTGGTCTCCGCCGACGCCACGACCCTGCTCGGCGGCGTCCTGGTCGGCGACGCGGGCGACTACGCGGCCCTGCGCGCCCTGGTCGGCCGCCCGCTGCCCGCCGAACCCGCCGCGCTGCTGGCCCCGGGCGGCGGGGGCGGCGTCGGGGCAGGCGCGCTGCCCGACGACGCGCAGATCTGCTCGTGCAACGCCGTCACCAAGGGCGCCATCCGCACCGCGATCCTGGATCAGGCGGCCGACGACGTGCCCAAGATCAAGGCGTGCACGCGCGCGGGCACGGCGTGCGGGTCGTGCGTGCCGATGCTCAAGCAACTGCTGACCGCCTGCGGCGTCGAGCATCCCACCGCGCTGTGCGAGCACTTCAGCCACTCGCGCGCCGAGCTGTTCGAGATCGTCCGCGTCACCGGGATCAGCACCTTCAGCGAGCTGGTGGCCCGGCACGGGACGGGCCGCGGCTGCGAGGTCTGCAAGCCGGTGGTGGCCTCGATCCTGGCGTCGCTGGGCAACGGGCACATCCTGGCGGGGGAGCAGGCCGGGCTGCAGGACACCAACGACCGCCACCTGGCCAACCTCCAGCGCAACGGCACCTACTCGGTGGTCCCGCGCATCCCCGGCGGGGAGATCACCCCGGCCGGGCTCGCGGCCATCGCCGCCGTCGCCGCCGACTTCGGGCTCTACACCAAGATCACCGGCGGGCAGCGGATCGACCTGCTCGGCGCGACCGTCGACCAGCTCCCGGCGATCTGGCGGCGGCTGGTGGACGCGGGCTTCGAGTCCGGCCACGCCTACGGCAAGGCGCTGCGGACGGTGAAGTCGTGCGTCGGGTCCACCTGGTGCCGCTACGGGGTGCAGGACTCCGTCGGCCTGGCCATCGAGCTGGAGCTGCGCTACCGCGGCCTGCGCGCCCCGCACAAGCTCAAGGCGGCGGTGTCGGGGTGCGCCCGCGAGTGCGCCGAGGCCCGCGGCAAGGACTTCGGCGTCATCGCCACCGAGGCGGGCTGGAACCTCTACGTCGGCGGCAACGGCGGCGCCCTGCCCCGGCACGCCGACCTCCTCGTGTCCGGTGTGGACAAAGCGGCGCTCATCGCCGTGATCGACCGGTTCCTGATGTTCTACATCCGCACCGCCGACCGGCTGCAGCGCACCTCGGTGTGGCTGGAGTCGATCGAGGGCGGCCTCGACCACGTGCGCGACGTCGTGGTGGCCGACAGCCTCGGCATCGCCGCCGAGCTGGAGGCCCAGATGGCCGAGCACGTGCGCGGCTACGCCGACGAGTGGGCTGGCGTGCTCGCCGACCCGGTGAAGCTGGCCCGGTTCGCCTCCTTCGCCAACGCCCCCGGCGCGCCGGACCCGACGATCGCCTTCCGCGCCGAGCGCGGGCAGCCGGTCCCGGTGGCCGCCCGATGACCGGCTGGATCCCCGTCTGCCCGCTGGCGGCGGTCCCGCTGGAGACCGGGGTCGCCGCGCTGCTGCCCGACGGCGCCCAGGTCGCGGTCTTCCGCACCCGCGACGGCCTGCACGCCCTGGGCAACATCGACCCGTTCAGCGGGGCCGCGGTGCTGGCCCGCGGCATCGTCGGCGAGGTGCGGGGCGTGCCCGTGGTGGCCTCGCCCATGCACAAGCAGCGCTTCGACCTGCGCACCGGGCGCTGCCTCGACGACCCGGCCGTGGCCGTCCCCACCTACCCGGTCCGGGTCGCGGGTGGAACCATCCAGCTGGGGCGCCCGTGACCGCGCTCCTGGAGGGGGGCGACGTGGAGGCGACCGGGACCGGCCCGCTGGCGGGCTACACCGTGGGGGTCACCGCCGCCCGCCGCGCCGACGAGCTGGGCGCCCTGCTGGCCCGCCGGGGCGCCGCGGTCGTGCACGGCCCGGCCATCCGGATCATCCCGCTGGCCGACGACGGCGACCTGCTGGCCGCCACGACCCGGCTGCTGGCCGCGCCGGTCGACGCGGTGGTCGCCACCACCGGCATCGGCTTCCGCGGCTGGATGGAGGCCGCCGAGGGCTGGGGCCTGGGCCAGCGGCTGCGCGCGGCGCTGTCCGCGGCCGCCGTGCTCGCCCGCGGCCCCAAGGCCAAGGGCGCGGTGCGGGCGGCGGGCCTGGTCGAGGCGTTCTCCCCGGACTCCGAGGCCAGCGCCGAGGTGCTGTCCCACCTGCTCGCCGGAGGCGTCGACGGCAAGCGCGTCGCGGTCCAGCTGCACGGCGAACCGCTGCCGGACTTCGTCGGCGCGCTGCGGAGCGCGGGCGCGGAGGTGGTGGAGATCCCCGTCTACCGCTGGACCGGCCCCGCCGACCCGGCGCCGCTGGAGCGCCTGGTCGACGCCGCTGTGGCAGGCCAGCTCGACGCCCTCACCTTCACCAGCGCCCCGGCCGCGATCAGCACCCTCGACACCGCCGACCGCATGAGCAAGCTCGACGCGCTGCTGGCGGCGCTGGGGGAGCGGGTGCTGGTGGTCGCGGTCGGCGCGATCACCGCAGCGCCCCTGCTGGAGCGCGGCATCCCGACCACCTGGCCCGACCGCGCCCGCATCGGCGCCCTGGTCCGCCACCTCGCCGACACCATGCCCACCCGCGCGACCCGCGTCACCGCAGGCGGACGGGAGCTGGAACTGCGCGGCCAGGCCGTGCTGCTCGACGGCGACCTGCGCCCGATCACCCCGGCGCCCCTGGCCGTGCTGCGCGCCCTGTCGGCCACCCCCGGCCGCGTGCTGTCGCGCGCGGCCCTGGCCGGGGTGCTGCGCCGCCACTCGGGCCGGGAGTCCGCAGTGGATGAGCACGCGGTGGAGACGGCGATCGGCAGGCTCCGCACCGCGCTGGGCGATCCCGGTCTGGTGGAGACCGTCATCAAGCGCGGCTACCGCTTGGCGGTTCCTCTGCCATGACCTTGGTGGTCGTGGCGCACGGGACCCGGTCGTCGGCGGGGACGGCGGTGGCGCACGAGCTGGCCGAGCAGGTGCGCGGGCTGCTGCCCGCAGTCCCCGTCCGGCTGGCCTTCGCCGATGTCCGCCAGCCTGACGTGGCGTCCGTCCTCCGCGAGGTTCGCGGGCGTTCGGTTGTGGTGCCGTTGTTCCTGGCCGCGGGCTACCACGTGCGGGTGGACGTGCCCGCCCAGGTCGCGGCCTCCGGCGCGGCGGCCGTGATCACCCCTCATCTCGGTGCCTCCCCTGCGCTGGTCGCGGTTCTGCACGGCCGACTGCTGGCCGCGGGCTGGCGGCCGGGGATGCCCGTCGTCCTGGCCGCCGCGGAGTCGTCGGACGCCCGGGCGGTGGCGGAGACCCGGCGCGCGGCCTTGCTCCTGGGCGCCCGCACGGGCGAACGGGTCCGCGTCGCCGCGGTGCCCCGGGTCGCCGAGGTGGTCGGCACCGAGGTGGTCGGTCCCGAGGTGGCGGTGGCGTCCTGGCTGCTGGCCCCGGGCCGGTTCCACGACGCGGTGGCCGCCTGCGGTGCGCGCGTCGTCACCCCGCCGCTGGCCCCGCACCCGCGCGTCGCGGAGCTGGTGGTGCGCCGCTACGCCGCGGCCCGCGCCTACGCCGCGGCCTAGGAATAATTGCCAGCGCAACGAGGTTGGTCGGGCTGAGCGGTCGCCACCCCGGCGGCCAGCGGACCGAGGAGGCCGCGATGCCCGCCATCACCGCCGACACCCTGACCCTGCCCCGCCTCCCGCTGCTCCCGGAGGCCGCCACCGCGTGGCGGCCCACCGCCAAGACCGTGGTGGCCCAGCGGTTCCTGGAGGGCGAGGGGTTCCAGGTGCGCCGCCCGTTCCCGGGCGTGGACCTCGCCATGGCCGACCCGTTCCTCCTCCTCGACCACATGGGCGCGGTGGAGTACGCCCCGGGCGAGGCCAAGGGCGCGCCGTGGCACCCGCACCGCGGCTTCGAGACCGTCACGTACATGATCGACGGGGCGATGCAGCACACCGACTCCGCAGGCGGCGGCGGTCTGATCACCGACGGCGCGACGCAGTGGATGACCGCGGGCGCAGGCATCCTGCACAACGAGATGCCGCCGCAGGAGATGGTCGCCAAGGGCGGGCTGTTCCACGGCGTGCAGCTGTGGGTCAACCTGCCGCGCGCGCTGAAGTTCGCCCAGCCGCGCTACCAGGACATCCCGGCGGCGGCCGCGCGGCTGCTGTCCAGCGACGACGGCGGCGCGCTCGTGCGGCTCATCGCGGGCGACCTCGCGGGGCACAGCGGGCCCGGCGTCACCCAGACGCCGATCACCTACGTGCACGCGAGCGTCGCCGCGGGCGCGCGGCTGGCCATGCCGTGGCCCGCGGACTTCACCGCGCTGGTCTACGTCCTCTCCGGCGACGGGGAGGTCGGCCGGGAGGGCAGGCCGCTGGGCGAGGGCAGGCTCGCGGTCCTCGGCCGCGGTGACGCCATCACCCTGCGCGCCCGGACCGCGTGGGAGGTGCTGGTGCTCGGCGGCAGGCCGATCAACGAGCCGGTCGCGCGATTCGGCCCGTTCGTGATGAACACGCGCAAGGAGATCATTCAAGCGGTCGAGGACTACGAGGCGGGCAGGCTCGGCCAGATCCCCGTCCACAAGGGAGCAGAACAATGACCGACATTCTCGAGCTGGTCACCCGCGGCCGGTTCTACCGGGAAAGCGGCGACCCGTCGACGGCGGCCCGGCTGCTGGCCGAAGCCGCCGAGCTGGCCCCGGAGCGGGCCGTGCTCACCGAGCTCGCGCTGGCCCAGTTCCAGTCCGCCGCGCTCGGCCCCGCCGAGCGCACCGCGCGCAGGCTGGTGGCGATGGACCCCTCCGACGCCTACGCCCACCTGCTGCTCGGGCGGTCGCTGGCGCGCGCCAACCGGCACCGGGAGGCCCTGCCGCACCTGCGGCTGGCCGCGGCGATGGACCCCGACCCCGAACTCGCCGAGCTCGTCGCCACCGCCGAATCGCGGGTGTCCACAGCGGACTAGGAAGCGCTGGGATCACGGTGGCGCCGCATATCGGAAACGATTGCGCGCGGTGACTCGGCCATAACGGTGCGAGGTGAGTCTGTTCGGGGGGTTGAATCGATCACTTTCCCCTGAAAGAGTGAATTGTGTTCACGGCAGGCTTCGCCGTGGGGTTTCCCCCAGAGCGACCTCGACGCTCTCCCCGGCGGCCTGCGCGAGGAGGAATCGATGACGCTTGCCCATGATGCGGCTCCCGTGACCGGTCGTGCCGCGGCCCGCGAGCAGGAGACACGGCACCACGCGCGCGCCTGCGCCCAGGCGATGCGCACGGTGGCCGACCACGCCACCGACGCGACGGACTGCAGGCTGCTGCTCGACATGCTCGGCCTCGACGCCAGCCACCGCGGGTCCGAGACGACCTAACCCCCACCCGACCAGCGGTAGCGGCGCAAGTCCACCCGGTCCCCGTCCGCCAGCACGCCTTCGGCGCGCAGCAGTTCGAGCTGCCGCCGGACGATGTGCGGCGCGGGGACGCCGGTGGCGCGCAGCACCCGGTGCCACGGCAGGTCGTGGCCGTCCTCGCGCAGGACGCGCCCGACCAGCCGCGGCGTCGACGCGCCCGCGAGCGCGGCGATGTCGCCGTAGGTCGACACCCTCCCCGGCGGGATGGCGCTGACCAGCTCGCGGATGCGCTCGTGCAGTTCCTCGTTCACGCCAGCGCGCCCACCAGCTCGCCCACGCGCTCGGGCCGCTCCAGGTAGACGACGTGCCCGCAGTCGACGTCGACGACCTCGACATCGGCGCCCGCGCACGCCGCCAGGTACTCCGCGCCCACGTACTGCGCCCCCAGCGCGCGCACCATCACCGCGCGCACGCGGGGCGCGGGCGCGGGCCTGCACATCTCGCCCCACGCCGCGGCGATCGCGGGCGGGCAGTAGCGCGGATGCCATCCGCGATCCGAGCGCGTCCAGTGCTCGGCGACCTCCTCGGCGACGATCTCGTCGCTGGCCGTCGGCCAGTCGCCGCGCTGGGCCGCAAGCGCTTGCGCATGATCCGCGACGGCCCCGCCCGCGGCCAGCGCGTTCGCCAGCGCGTCCTCCGGACGCACGCACACCGCGGGGTCGAGCAGCAGCAGCGCGCTCACCCGCTCCGGCGGCAGGTGCAGGGCGACGACCCCGCCGAAGGAGTGCCCCACCACCGGCGTCGGCCCCAGGCCGCGGGTCTGCATCACCGCGGCGACGTCGGCGGCGTGCTGCTCCAGCGTCCACGGCGGCAGCGACGGCGAGCGGCCGTGCCCGCGCAGGTCGGGGGCGATCACCCGGTGGCCGGGCAGCTGCTCGGCGGCCAGCCTGCGGAAGCGCCCGCCGTGCCCGGTGACCCCGTGCAGGACCACCACGGGCGGCCCGTCCGGCGGTCCGAACTCGTGCACGTGCAGGACGTCGGCCATGGCCGGAATCCTCGCATGGGCGTGCCGCGCGCGGGTCCGCGGCGGCGGCGTGGTGCAATCGGGGGCGTGGCAGGCGGAAGCTCCCCCTTCGCGCCGCAGCTCGTCCGTCGACCTGCGGTCGCCGGTCGCGCCACCCGCTGGGAGCCCGACGCCCAGGCGGTCCTCGACGGCGCGGGCGGCTTCGTCCGGGTCGTGGGCGGGCCGGGCACCGGCAAGACCACCCTGCTCGCCGAGGCCGCCGCCGACCGCATCGCGGGCGGGGTCCGCCCCGACCAGGTGCTGCTGATCACCACCAGCAGGCGCGCGGCAGCCGACCTGCGCGCCCGCGTCACCGCCCTGCTCACCGAGCGCGGCGAGGGCAACCGGACGGTCCGCGAGCCGCTGGTGCGCACCGTCCACTCCTACGCCTTCGCGGTCCTGCGCATCCAGGCGATGATCCACGGCGGCCCCGGCCCCCGGCTGCTGACCGGCCCCGACCAGGACGCGGTGATCCGCGAGCTGCTCGACGGCGACGCCGAGGACGGGGCGGGCGCGTGGCCGGAGCGGCTGCGCCCGGCGCTGAAGGTCCCCGGCTTCGCCGAGGAGCTGCGCGACCTGCTGCTGCGCGCCGCCGAGCGCGGGCTCGGCCCGGAGGACCTGATCGAGCTCGGACGCGCGCACGGGCGCGACGAATGGGTCGCCGCAGGCGTGTTCGGCCAGCAGTACGAAGAGGTCACGCTGCTGCAGGGCGCGGCGGACAGCGGCATCGCCCAGACCACCGCGCCCGCGCTCGACGCCGCCGAGCTGGTCGCCAGCGCCCTGCTCGCCTTCCGCACCGACGAGGAGCTGCTGGCCGCCGAGCGCGCCCGCGTGCGCCACCTGCTCGTCGACGACGCCCAGCACCTCGACCCGCTGCAGTTCCGCCTGCTGACCGCGCTGGGCGAGTCGGCGGCGGAGTTCGTCCTGGCCGGTGATCCCGACCAGGGCGTGTTCTCCTTCCGCGGCGCGGATGTGCGGCTGATCCGCGACGTCGAGGCCGACCGCACCGTCGTGCTCGGCCGCGGCCACCGGATGGCCCCCGCGGTCCGCCGCGCGGTCGCCCACCTGGCCGCCCGGCTGCCCGGCGCGCGCCCCCGCGCGGAGAAGGAGAAGGGCGAGGGCGGCACCGTCCTGGTCCGGCTGCACGCCTCCGCCGCGGCCGAGGCGTCCTGGGTGGCCGACCAGCTCCGCCGCGCCCACCTGATCGACGGCGTGCCGTGGTCGCAGATGGCCGTGCTGGTGCGCTCGGCGACCCGCTCGGTCCCGGTGCTGCACCGCGCCCTCGCCGCGGCGGGCGTGCCGGTCGCCGCGCCCGGCGACGAGCTGCCGCTGGCCCAGCAGCCCGCGGTGCGGCCGTTCCTGGCGCTGCTGCGCTGCGCCGCCGCCCCCGACCAGCTCGACCCCGCCACCGCGGAGCTGCTGCTGTCCTCCCAGCTCGGCGGGGCCGATCCGCTGGCGCTGCGGCGGTTGCGGCGCGGCCTGCGCAGGCTGGAGATCGCCGCGGGCGGCGACCGGCCCAGCGACGAGCTGCTCGTCGAGGTGCTCGACGACGAGGACCGCCTCGCCGCCCTCGACGACGCCGAAGCAGGCCCGGTGCGCCGGGTCGCGGCGCTGCTCGCCGCGGCCCGCCGGGGCATCGCCGACGGGATCGGCCTGGAGCGGGTGCTCTGGGACCTCTGGCAGGGCAGCGGGCTGGAGGCGCGCTGGGTGGCCACCGCCGCGCGCGGCGGCCCGGTCGGCGCCCAGGCCGACCGCGACCTCGACGCCATCGTCGCGCTGTTCCACACCGCCGAGCGCTACGCCGACCGGCTGCCCGGCTCCGGCCCGGGCGAGTTCGTCGAACACCTGGTGGGCCACCGGATCGCGGGCGACACGCTGGCCGCCAGCGCACCCCAGGGCGAGGCTGTGGCGATCCTGACCGCGCACGCCGCCGCCGGTCGGGAGTGGACGGTCGTGGCGGTGCCCGGCGTGCAGGAGGGGGCGTGGCCGGACCTGCGGCTGCGCGGCTCGCTGCTCGGCGTGGAGCGCATGGTCGACCTGCTCTCCGGGGTCGACCTGGCCGAGGAGGTCTCGGCGACCGCGCCGCTGCTGGCCGAGGAGCGCAGGCTGCTGCTGGTGGCCGCCAGCCGCGCCCGGCGCAAGCTGCTGGTCAGCGCCGTGCGCGGGGAGGAGGAGCAGCCGTCGCGGTTCCTGGCCGAGGTCGCGGGGGTCGAGGCCGAGGAGTCCGACGACCCGGTCCCGCTCGCCAAGCCCGAGCGCGCGCTGGTGCTGGCCGACCTCGTGGGCGAACTGCGCCAGGTGGTCTGCGACGGCGCGACCGAGCCGGGCAGGCGGGCGCTGGCCGCCCGCCAGCTCGCCCGGCTGGCCGCCGCGGGCGTGCCCGGCGCGCACCCCGACGAGTGGTACGGCCTGCCGGACATGTCGACGGTGGCGCCGCTGCGCGACGCCGCCCGCCCGGTGCTGGTCTCCCCGTCGGTGGTCGAGGTGCTGGTCAAGTGCCCGCTGCGCTGGCTGGTCGAGCGCCACGGCGGGGCCGACCCGGCCGAGCTGGCCGCGGTGACCGGCACCCTGGTGCACGCCCTGGCCCAGGCCGCGGCGGCGGGCGCGTCGCGCGAGGAGCTGATGCGCGAGCTCGACCGCGCGTGGTCCGCGGTGGACGCGGGCGCGCCCTGGTTCTCCAAGCGCGAGCAGAACCGCGTCCGCGCGATGGTGGACACGTTCCTGGACTGGCTGCACGCGACCCGCGGCGAGCTGACCCAGGTCGCCGTGGAGCGGGACGTGCGCGTCGACCTGCCCGGCGGGGTCGGCGTCAGCGGCCGGGTCGACCGGCTGGAGGCCGACGCCGAGGGCCGCCCGGTGATCGTGGACATCAAGACCGGCAAGTCGCCGGTGTCGGCCGAGACCGCCCAGGAGAACCCGCAGCTGGCGGTGTACCAGCTCGCCGTGGCCTACGGCGCGTTCGCCGAGGACGGGCTCAGCCGCGAGCCGGGCGGCGCGAAGCTGCTCTACGTGGCCAAACGCGCGCGCGGCAAGGCGACCGAGCGCGGCCAGGCCCCGCTGGACGCCGAGGCGCGCGAGCACTGGCTCAAGATCGTCCAGGACGCGGCCCGGTCCACCGTCGGCCCCGACTACCTCGCCACGGCCAACCCCGACTGCCCGCGCTGCCCGGTCCGCACGGCCTGCCCGCTCAACCCCAGCGGGCGCCAGGTGACCGAATGAGCCTGCCCCTGCCGGGCCTCGCGCTGGTCAGCCCCGCCGAACTGGCCCACGAGCTGGGCATCGCCGCGCCCACCCCGGAGCAGGCCGCGGTGATCGCCGCGCCGCCGGAGCCCGCGCTGGTCGTCGCGGGCGCGGGCGCGGGCAAGACCGAGACGATGGCCGGGCGCGTGGTGTGGCTGGTGGCCAACGGCCTGGTCACCCCGGATCAGGTGCTGGGCCTGACCTTCACCCGCAAGGCCGCCCGCCAGCTCGCCGACCGGGTGCGCGCCCGGCTGCGCAGGCTCGCGGGCGCGCGGCTGCTGGACAAGCTGGACCCCAGCGGCGAGCGCCGCGCCGCGGTGTACGCGGGCGAGCCGACCGTGCTGACCTACCACGCCTACGCGGGCAGGCTGGTCGCCGAGCACGGCCTGCGGCTGCCGGTCGAACCGGGCGCGCGGCTGCTCACCGAGACCGCGTCCTGGCAGGCCGCGCACCGGGTCGTCGCCACGTGGAGCCAGGACCTCGACACCGACCTCGTGCCTGCCACGATCACCCAGCGCGTGCTCCAGCTGGCGGGCGAGCTGGCCGAGCACCTGGTGGACGAGGACGCCCTGCGGCGCGCGGCGGACGAGCTGTGCGCGCTCATCGAGTCAGCGCCGCGCGCGAAGGGCCAGCGCCAGGACCTCTCGCAGAAGCTCAAGGAGGTCATCGTCACCCAGCGCTTCCGGGTGGCGCTGCTGGCCCTGGTGGACGCCTACACCGAGCGCAAGCGCCGGGAGGGCGCGATCGACTTCGGCGACCAGATGTCGCTGGCCGCCCGGCTCGCCGAGGCCCACCCGGAGGTGGTGGCGGGGGAGCGGGCGCGCTACAGCGCCGTCCTGCTCGACGAGTACCAGGACACCGGCCACTCCCAGCGCGTGCTGCTGCGCGCGCTGTTCGGCCTGTCCCAGGCCCACCCGGACGCCGAGCCGATGGCCGTCACCGCCGTCGGCGACCCCGCCCAGGCGATCTACGGCTGGCGCGGGGCCAGCGCGGCCAACCTGCCGCGCTTCGCCACCGACTTCCCGCGCCGGGTGGGAGGATCGCTCGTCCCCGCCGCGAAGTACGGCCTGCTGACCAGCTTCCGCAACCCCGCCGAGGTGCTGGACCTGGCCAACGCGATCGCCGCGCCGCTGCGCGCCCACGGCCTCGACGTCGAGGAGCTGCGCCCGCGCGCGGGCGCGCCGCCCGGCGACATCGCGCTCGCCCTGCTGTCCGATGTGGACACCGAGGTGCAGTGGGTGGCCAACCAGGTCGCCGACCGCTGGTACGCGGCGAAGGAGGCCGACGGGCAGGCCCCGACCGCCGCGGTCCTCGTCCGCAGGCGCGCGGACATGGCCGACCTGGCCACCGCGCTGCGCGAGCGCGGGCTGCCCGTCGAGGTGGTCGGCATCGGCGGGCTGCTGGACGAGCCGGAGATCCGGGACCTGGTCAGCGCCCTGCGCGTGCTGATCGACCCGCTCGCGGGCACCGCGGCCGCCCGGCTGCTCACCGGCTCGCGCTGGCGGCTGGGCGCGGCCGACCTGGCCGCGCTGTGGGCCCGCGCCAAGGAGCTCTCCGGAACCTACGCCCCCCAGCCCGACGGCCCGTTCGACGTGCTGGCGGGGGAGGGGGTCGAGCAGGCGGGGCTGGTCGACGCCATCGACGACCCCGGCGAGCGCGAGGCGTACTCGCCGTCGGGCTACCGCCGCATCCGCGCCCTGGGCGGCGAGCTGCGCGCGCTGCGCCGCAGGCTGGACCAGCCGCTGCCGGAGCTGGTCGCCGACGTCGAGCGCACCATGCAGCTCGACATCGAGGCCACCGCCCGCCGCGGCGGCGCGGGCCGGGCGCACCTGGACGCCTTCGCCGACGTGGTGGCCGACTACGCGCGGGCCGCCCCGTCGGCGAGCCTGCCCGCCCTGCTGGACTACCTGCGCACCGCCGAGGACGCCGAGGACGGCCTGGAGCCCGGCGAGGTCGAGGTCGCCCCCGACCGCGTGCAGATCCTCACCGTCCACTCGGCCAAGGGCCTGGAGTGGCGCATCGTCGCCGTCCCGCACCTGGTCGACTCGGTCTTCCCGAGCAAGCGCCGCGGCGGCTCCTGGCTGACCTCGGTCACCGAGCTGCCCGCCCACCTGCGCGGCGACGCCCAGGACCTGCCCCGGCTCGACCTGGCGGCGGCGGCCAACCGCAAGGAGGTGGAGGCCCTGCTCGAAGACCACAAGGACGCCTTCGCCGAACGCGCGCTGCTGGAGGAGCGCAGGCTCTGCTACGTCGCCATCACCCGCGCCGAGCGCTCGCTGATCGTCTCCGGGCACTGGTGGGGCAAGACCAAGGCCACCCCGAGCGGCCCGTCGGAGTTCCTCACCGAGCTGGCCGAGCTGGTCGACGGCACCGGGGCGGTCGAGCTGTGGGAGCCAGCGCCGCAGGAGGGCGCGGAGAACCCGCTGGCGGCCAAGGTGACCACCGCCCAGTGGCCAGCCGACCCGCTCGGCGGGCGCCGCACCGACGTGGTGGCCGGGGCCGAGCTCGTCCGCGCCGAGCTGGCCCGGCTCGCCGACGCGCCGCCGGACCCGCCCGACGACCCCGACGGCTGGGTCCGCGACACCGACGTCCTGCTCGCCGAGCGCGCCGCGGCCGCGGCCCGGCGCGAGCGGGTCGCGCTGCCCGACCAGCTCTCGGTCAGCCAGCTGGTCGAGCTGGCCACCGACCGCGACGCGCTGGCCAGCAGGCTGCGCAGGCCGCTGCCGTACCCGCCGAACCCGGTCGCCCGCCGCGGCACCGCCTTCCACAGCTGGCTGGAGCGCCGCTTCGGCTCCCGCACCCTGATCGACCTCGACGAGCTGCCCGGCGCGGCCGACGACGACGCCGCCCCGGACGCGGACCTGGAGTCGCTGCAGGCGGCGTTCCTGCGCTCGGCGTGGGCCGACCGCGTGCCGCACGACGTCGAGGTCCCCTTCGCCACCGAGATCGACGGCTTCGCCATCCGCGGCCGCATGGACGCCGTCTTCCGCGACGAGGACGGCGGCTGGACCGTGGTCGACTGGAAGACCGGCGCCCTGCCCGACGAGGAGCGCCTGCCCGCGCTGACCGTGCAGCTGGCCGCCTACCGCCTGGCCTGGGCCGGCCTGGTCGGCGTGCACCCGGACCAGGTGCGCGCCGCCTTCCACTACGTGCGCAGCGACCGCACCCTGCGCCCGGCGGACCTGCTCGACGCCGACGGCCTGCGCGACCTGCTGCGCTCGGTGCCCCTCGACTGACCAGGGCGTGGGCGCGGGGGTTAACCTTCCGCCGTGACGCAGATCGCCCGGGGACGCCGGTGAGATCGATCAGGAAGCTCATCCAGGAGCGGGCCGAGCAGGATCTGGTCGGGATCATCCGGATGCCCGAGTCCCGGGTGACCCCGGTGGCCGCGATCATGCGCCGGGTGCTGGGCGCGCTGCTCGCCCTGACCGCCACGGTGCTGATCGTCTACCTCGACCGCGACGGCTACCGCGACGTCAACGAGGACGGCGTGAGCCTCCTCGACGCGGTGTACTACGCCACGGTGTCGCTGTCCACGACCGGCTACGGTGACATCACCCCCGCCAGCGAGTCGGCCCGCCTGGTCAACATCCTGGTGATCACGCCGCTGCGGGTGCTGTTCCTGATCGTGCTGGTCGGCACCACGCTGGAGGTGCTCACCGAGCGCTCCCGGCAGGCGTTCAAGATCCAACGCTGGAGGTCGAAGGTGCGGGATCACGTGGTGGTCATCGGCTACGGCACCAAGGGCCGGTCGGCCGTGGCCGCCGTGCTCTCCGACGGGGTGGACCCCAGCCGGATCGTCGTGGTCGACCCGGACCAGGCCATGCTCGACGCGGCGTCGCTGCTCGGCCTGGTCACCGTGCACGGCTCGGGCACCCGCTCCGACGTGCTGCGGGTGGCCGGGGTGCCGCGGGCGCGCTCGATCGTCGTCGCCGCCAACCGCGACGACTCGGCGGTGCTGATCACCCTCACCGCGCGCGAGCTGGCCCCCAAGGCCCAGATCGTCGCCGCGGTCCGGGAGACCGAGAACGTGCACCTGCTGCGCCAGTCCGGCGCCAACCAGGTCGTGGTCTCCAGCGAGACGGCGGGCCGCCTGCTCGGCATGGCCACCCACACCCCGACCGTGGTCGACATGGTCGAGGACCTGATCACCCCGGACGAGGGCCTGGCCATCTCCGAGCGCGAGGTCGAGGAGAGCGAGATCGGCGGCTCCCCGCGCCACCTGGCCGACATCGTCCTGGGCATCGTCCGCGCGGGCACCCTCTACCGGGTCGACTCCGCCGAGGCCGACGCCATCGAGCGCGGCGACCGGCTCCTCTACATCCGCAAGGTCACCCCCGCGTCGGACTGAGCCGCCCCCCGCCGGGCTTGCCCGGGGTGCGACGATCCGGGGGTGCGTGTGCCGCCGGTTCTGGGGACGCCTGCCGGGCAGGCGGGCGTCGTCGCGCTGCTGAGCGTCGTCGTGGCCGTCGTCATGGCCGTGTTCGGCGCCTACGGCATGTGGTCGGTGTCCGCGGAGTCCTGGGAGGCGACCGGCACGGTCACCGCCGCGGTGTCGTGCGCCGAGAGCGGGCCGGAGGAGGTCGAGTACCAGCTCGACGGCGAGACCGTGCGCGCCGAGCTGGACGCCTGCGGGCACAGCGCGGGCGACGAGGTGCTGCTGTCGGTCACCGACGACTCGGTCCACCTGGCCAGCGCGCGCACCGGAGCGGCGACCGACGCCCGGGTGCTCGGCGTCGTGCTGGCCGTCTTCGCCGGGATGGCGGGTGCCGGGTTCGTCGCGCTGTACCGGCGCGCCTAGGACACGTGCTGGGAGTCCGCGGCCCAGGTGTTGCAGTAGTTGCCCCGGTTGTTGCGGTAGCCGTGCTCCTGCCACGCGCCGTTGTTCTGCGGCGAGCCGTGGTCGCGCGGCAGGTTGGAGTTCCAGTCGCCGCGCTCGTAGCCGTCGGCGAGGAACTGGCGCACGTGCGCATCGGCCAGGCCTGCGTCGCCGTTCCACGCGCCTGCGAACCACATCCCGCCCAGGCAGGACGCCTGCAGCTCGGCGCGGCGGGACAGCTCAAGGCCTGCGGCGGTCTGGTCGCCCGCCTCGTACTTGGCCTCGTGGTAGGTCGGCAGCACGCCTGCCAGCCACTGGATGTGGTGGCCGAACTCGTGGCCGAAGAGGGCCAGGTACTTGCCCGGCTGGTTGCCGATGTCGCCGGTCTGCAACCCCTCGAACGGCATGTAGATGGTGTTGTTGCGCGAGCAGTAGAACGCCGCCGCCGAGGCCCCGCTGGTGCTGCCGCACGGGCTCTCCCAGCTCGTCCCGCTCGGGAACTCCAGCCCGGGCGTCTCGTACGGCAGGCCCGCCCGCTCCATCGCGGGCGCCCACGCCGCCTCCATGCACGGCAGGACGCGGGTGAAGAACGCCTTCGCCGCGGCGGGGTCGCTCGGCCAGCCGCTGATGGTGCAGCTGGCCGCGTTGGTGCCGTTGTCGCCGTGCAGGGGGTTGTCGGCGAGCGTGTAGACCGGTTGCGGCCCGGAGGGAGTCTCGGTCGTCGGGTCGGTGGTGGTCGTGCTGGTCGTCGTCGGATAGTCCGTGGTGGTCGAGGTCGGGTACTCCGATGACGTGGTGGACGGGTAGGCCGACGCGGAGGAGTAGCCGGTGTACGACGTGGTGTAGGTGGGGGAGGAGTAGCCCACGTCGTCGTAGTCGTAGGCGTCGGCGATGCTGATGGCGCCGAACAGGCCTGCGGCCAGCATGAGCACGCCGACCAGCGACACCGCAGTGATCACCCCGGCGTTGGACTTCGGCGGCGGCATGGGCGGGCGGTAGGCGGGCCACGGTTGCGCGTAGCCGTACTGCGGCTGCCCGTAGGTCTGCTGTGGATGGTGCATGCCCGGGGGCAGCGGCCGCGCGTACGGCGGGGGAGCCACCGGCCGCGGCGGCGGCATCGGCGGCCGGTGCCCGCCCGGCGGCTGCTGGTGCCAAGGTCCGTGCGGCGGCTGGTGCATGGCTGGTTCCCCCACTTGTCCGAGATCGCCGGTGAGCATAGGCGGGCTCGGCTATCGTTCGCTGCCGTGTTGACCAAATGGGGGATCGCCGCCGGGCTCGTCGCCGCGCTCGCGGGCCAGCCGACGTTCTCGCCGCCGCCGGACGCGCCGACCTTCGACTTCCCGCTGCCGACCCCGGTCGAGCCGACGGGTCCGCCGGACCTCAAGCCGCAGCCGCCCACCGGCGAGGTGCGCCCCACCCGCCCGCCGGGCGTGCCGGTCGTGCTGCCGCGCAGCGTCACCGTCCAGCTGAAGCTGGAGCGCGACGGCAGCGTCAGCGTGGTCGAGCAGGTCATCGTCCAGGCCAAGAGCACCATGACCCGCACCGCGCCGCTGCGCGTCGGCGACCGCTTATTCACCGTCACCGAACCGAAGGTCGAGGGCAACGGCACGGCCGAGGTCGCAGGCGAGCAGCTGGTGATCAAGCTCGGCGAAGGCGCGTCCACGGTCACCTACAAGCTCGGCGGCGCCGTCGCCGACCTCGGCGACCGGCTCCAGTTCCGCTGGCAGGTCGCCAGCGGCTGGGACACCAAGCTGGTGTTCCTGCGCGCCTCGCTGCTCTCGCCCAAACCCGGCTACGACTTCGTCTGCCTCGCGGGCGCGCCCACCACCGAGGACCGCTGCGACTCCGCGGTGACCGACGCGGCGGGCATCCTGCGGGTGGTCCACGCCGATCTCGACGCGGGCGCCCGGGTCGACGTCACCGCCAGCCTCGACGCCGGGCTGGTCCCGGCGACCGCCCAGTTCACCAGCGGCGGGGCGGGGACCGGCCCGTTCGCGCTGACCCCGCTCAGCGGCGGCGGCCTCGGCCTCGTCCTGCTCCTGCTGATCGGCGGGTTCGCCGTGGTGCTGACCGCGCGCGGGCGCGACACCAGGGCGCTGGCCGCCGAGGGCGCGCCGGTCGACGTGCTGGTCAGCCAGGGCGAGCGGGTCGCGTTCGCCTCCCCGGACGGCATCCTGCCCGGCCAGGCGGGGACGGTCGTCGACGAGCGCGTCGACCCCCGGGACCTGACGGCCACCGTGGTCGACCTCGCGGTGCGCAACTACCTGTGGATCACCGAAGCCGGGCCGGACTGGCAGATCGTGCGCCGCAACGCCCCCGACGACGCCCTGACCGCCTACGAACGCGCCGTCTACACCGCGCTGCTGCCCGAGGGCACGGACGCGGTGACGGTCTCCGCCCTGCGCTCGGCCCCGCCGCGGCTGGCCGAGGCGCAGTCGGCCGTCTACGCCGACGCGGTCTCCCGAAACTGGCTGTCCCACAAGCCCGGCGGCCTCGGCAAGGTCGGGATCACCGGGGTCGCCGTCGCGGCGGTGGGCGCGGCGCTGACCACCGCCCTCGCGCTGAGCGGCGGGCCCGCGCTGCTGGGCGTCGCCGTGGTGATCGGCGGCATCGGCCTGGTGCTGGGCGCGCGGCTGCTGCCCGCCCGGACCAAGCGCGGTGGGCTGCTGCTCCAGCAGATCCGCGGCCTGCACGGCTACCTGCGCGCGGCCCGTCCCGACCAGGTCCCGCCCGCAGACCGCGAGATGGTCTTCTCCAGGTCGCTGCCCTACGCCGTCGCGCTGGACGAGACCGGGCAGTGGCTGGAGCGCAACACCCAGACCATGGCCGCGGGCCTGTACTGGTACGCCACCCAGGAGCCCCGGTTCGACCCGCGGCGCTTCGCCGCGCGGTTCCCGGCGCTGGTGGCCGAGCTGGATGCGGTGTTCGGCAGGCGGTGACTGGTTCATCCGGGTGAGTGTCGAGTCGTTATCACTGATCGGGGTACCGTGCGCGGGATTTGCGTCACCCGATCAGGGAGGGCTCGTTGCGCACCACCGTGACCAGAGCGGTCCTCGCCGCGACGGCAGGCCTCACCCTGGCCGCCGCCGCAGCGCCCGTCGCCGCAGCTCAGGAGGACACGACCCCGCCCCCCACCACGATCGTGCGCGCGGTCGCCGAGTGCGCGGTCGACGGGGTCGCGGACGTGTCGGTCATCCTGGACGACCTCGGGCCGTACCTGGTCACCCTGTCGGGTCTCGACCGCGAGCCGCAGGAGACCACCTTCAACGAGGACAACTACGTCTACGAGACGGTGTTCGCCGACGTCCCGATCGGGGAGTACGTCGTGTCGGTGAAGGGGCACCACGAGGCGTCCGACGGGGTGCCGGTCAAGGTCGTCGCGTGCGCGCAGACCGGGCCGACCGCGCCGCAGCTGTCCGTCGAGGTCGCGTGCCGGGGCGGCTGGGGCATCGCCACGTTCGTGGTGACCAACCCGAGCACCGGGGAGCGCCGCGCCTACACCCTGGAGATCGTCGAGGAGTTCCAGGAGTACCGGATCCCCGACCTCTTCCCGGGGATGTTCCTGCGCATCTCGGAGAACCTCTACGACGACGGCCTCTACACCGCAGTGCTCAGCGCCGACGGCATGGAGCCGATCAGCAAGGAATTCACCGTCAAGTGCGCGCCCAAGGACCAGCCGACCGTGGTCGCCACCGCGCGGTGCGATGACAAGCCCGACCTGACCGCACCCGCGATCGTGAGCGTGACGGTGGGCAACCCCAACCGCCACGACGCCGAGTACACCGTCACCGTCGGCGACGTCACCAAGTCGGTCCGCGTGACCGGCGGGTGGCAGGAGACCCTGGACGTCGGGCCGTTCGACGGCGGCGTCTACCCCATGACCGTGATCGGCTCCGACGGCACCGAGACCCCCGCGCACGTGCTGGTCGACCACTGCGCCGACGTCGTCCCGGACGACGACGGCCTGCAGATCGCCGTGCGCTGCGTCGACGAGGGCTCGATCGTCACCGTCCGGTTCTTCCCCTCCGACGAGCGGCGCGTCTTCAAGGTCGCGGGCAGGCCGGAGTTCGACGCCGTGGTCGCCCCCGACCGCGACGGCTTCTACGACTGGATCCGGCACGAGGGCATCGAGGACGGCACCTACACCGCCACCCTGACCGGACCGGACAAGCAGGTGCGCGAGGACTTCACCGTCGACTGCGTGGCGGGCCAGCCCACCACCACGACGGCCCCGCCCACCACCGGCACCTCGACGCCGCCGAGCACGACGACCGCCCCGCCGCCGCAGGGCCGCCCCGACCCGGTGGACGACCTGCCGAACACCGGCGCGGCCGTGACCGGCATGGTCCTGCTCGGCCTGGCCGCGCTCGGCCTCGGCGGCGGGCTGGTGCTGCTCGCCCGCCGCAAGCGCGCCTAAGACCCTCCGGGGACGCCCCGACCTGGGCGTCCCCGGAGTTGTCCCCAGGCGGCGAAGTCGCTGTGCCGCAGACTCCCGCCGCTCCCGTAGGCTCGCAACCGTGACCGTTTCCGAGAAGCTGCACCGGTACACCCTCGCCAACGGCCTGCGGGTGGTCCTCGCGCCGGACCCGACCGCGCCGGTGGTCGGGGTGAGCGTGCACTACGACGTGGGCTTCCGCTCCGAGCCGGAGGGGCGGACCGGGTTCGCCCACCTCTTCGAGCACCTGATGTTCCAGGGCAGCGAGAGCCTGGAGAAGCTGGCGCACTTCCGGCACGTGCAGTCCTCGGGCGGCACCTTCAACGGGTCGACCCACCCGGACTACACCGACTACTTCGAGGTGCTGCCCTCGGCCGCCCTGGAACGCGCGCTGTTCCTGGAGGCCGACCGGATGCGCGCCCCGAAGCTCACCGAGGAGAACCTCCGCAACCAGATCGATGTGGTCAAGGAGGAGATCCGGCTCAACGTGCTCAACCGGCCCTACGGCGGGTTCCCGTGGATCCTGCTGCCGCCGGTGCTGTTCCAGACCTTCCCCAACGCCCACAACGGCTACGGCGGGTTCGAGGACCTGGAGGACGCCACCGTCGCCGACTGCGCGTCCTTCTTCGACACCTACTACGCCCCGGCCAACGCGGTGCTGACCGTCGCGGGCGACTTCACCGTCGACCAGGCCAAGACCCTGGTGGAGAAGCACTTCGGCGACGTGCCCGCCCGGCCGCGGCCGCCGCGCCCGTCGTTCGCCGAGCCGCCGCCCGCAGGCGAGCTGCGCGCCGACCACCCCGACCCGCTGGCCCCGCTGCCCGCGGTCGCCATCGGCTACCGGGTGCCCGACCCGCTGTCCGACCTCGACGGCTACCTGGCCCACCTGGTGCTCGCGGGCGTGCTGACCGACGGCGACGGCTCCCGGCTGCAGCAGCGGCTGGTCTACGGCGAGCGGCTGGTCACCGACGTCAACGCGGGCTGCGGGCTGTTCGGCCCGTTCGAGGCCCGCGACCCCGACACGTTCACCATCACCGCCATCCACTCGCCTGAGGTGCACGTCGACCGCGTGCTCGGCGCCGTCGACGAGGAGCTGGACCGGCTGGCAGGCGCCCCGCCGGAGCCGGGCGAGCTGGCCAAGGTGACCGCGCGCTGGCAGGCGAGCCTGCACAAGGAGCACGACCGCATCGTCAGCCGCACGCTGGCCCTCGGCGCCTTCGAGCTGATGTTCGGCGACCCCACCCTGATCGACAGGCTGCCCGAGCGGATCGCCGCCGTCAGCGCCGACGCGGTGTCCGCGGCCGCCAAGTCGCTGCGCCCGGACTCGCGCGCGGTGCTGACCGTGTCCCCTGCGGGAGCCTGAGATGACCATTCGCACGTGTGCAGGAGGAGCCCAGTGACCCGTACCGCCGAGGAGATCGGGCGCACCGAGCTCGGCCCCCGCCCGCTGCCGCCGCTGGGCGAGCAGCGCCCGCCGACGCCGCCCGCGGCCGTCGACGCGGTGCTGGCCAGCGGCCTGCGGGTGATCGCCGTGCACCACCCGACCGTCCCGATGGTCGAGGTCCGGCTGCGCGTGCCGTTCGCCGGGACCGACCCGCTGCACGCCGCCCGCGCCGAGGTGCTGGCCGCGGCCCTGCCCACCGGCACCGCCCGGCGCGACCGGGTGGCCGTGGACACCGAGCTGGCCCTGGTCGGCGGCGAGATGTCGGCGTCGGTGGACCCGGAGCTGCTCTCGGTCACCGCCAACGCCCTCGCCGACGGCTTCGACACCCTCCTCGACGTCCTCGCCGACCTCCTCACCGGCGCGGTCTACGCCGACGACGAGGTGGCGGGCGAGCGCGGCAGGCTGGTCGAGCGGATCACCGTCGCGGGCTCGCAGCCCAGCGTCATCGCGCGCAGGGCGCTGCAGAAGCACCGCTACGGCGACCACCCGTTCACCCGGGAGATGCCCGAGGCCGACGACGTGGCCGGGGTGGACCCGGCCCAGGTCCGCGCGCTGCACGCCGAGCAGGTCGTGCCCCGCGGCTCGGTCCTGGTCGTGGTCGGCGCCCTCGACCCCGACGACGTGGTGTCCCGGGTGGACGCCGCGCTGTCCGGCTGGTCGGCCGACCGGGCCGCCACCGTGCTGCCCCCGCTGCCCGAGCTGGTCCCCGGCCCGCTGAAGCTGGTCGCCCGCCCGGGCGCCGTGCAGTCCCAGCTGCGCCTGTCGGCCCAGTCGATCCCGCGCACCGACCCCGGCTACGCGGCCCTGCAGCTGGCGAACCTGGCCTTCGGCGGCTTCTTCTCCTCCCGCCTGGTGGAGAACATCCGCGAGGACAAGGGCTACACCTACCACGCCCGGTCCTATTCGGAGTTCACCCCCAGCGGCGCCACCCTCCTGGTCGAGACCGACACCGCCAGCGGCGTCACGGCGGGCGCGCTCAAGGAGATCCGCCACGAACTGGCGCGCCTGGTGGAGTTCCCGCCCACGGAGTCCGAACTGGAGACGGTCCGCCAGTACGCCATCGGCCTGCTGCTGACCTCCACGGCCTCCCAGGCGGGCCTGGCCTCCCAGCTCTCCGGCCTGGCCCCCCTCGGCCTCGGCCTGGACTGGCTGCTCCAGCACCCCGAGCGGATCAAGGCCGTCACCCGGGACCAGCTAGCCGAGGCGGCGCGCTACTTCGACCCGTCGCGCTTCACCGGCGTCATCGTCGCCGACCCCGCCACCTTCCCGGACCTGGAACTGCTGGGCGAGGTAACCCAAGCCTGACAACGAGAAAGGACCTCGCGTCGGTGGTTCGCCCCTTCGGCCTGGCCGAAACACCCGCTCTCTCCCGCTCGGCCCACACCCGGGACGAAACCACCCGCAAGTCCCCGACGGAGTTGGACAACCTCTGGGCCACCGGACAAGTCCTCCTCGTCGACCCCAAGGGCCGGACGCCGATCCAGCGTCCCCCGACCCCCGAGCATGCGACCGGCCCCGCCGGTGCGCCTGCCGCCGAGCAGGCGGGCGCACCGGGCGGGACGGCGCACGCCACCGCCGCCCTGTCGTTGGGGCAGTCCCAGCCCTCCGTCGCGGGTGGACGGGTCGGCGCGGCCAAGCGCGGCGATGTGGCACTCGCGCTGCGGCCCGCCGCGGACATCCAGGCCGAGCGGCCCGAGGACGCCGTCCTCCTCGGCACCGTCGACGGCGTCGGCTACTGGGCCGTGCCCGCCGACGAGGACATGACCGCCGACGCCGTGCCCCCGCCCAACTCCTGGGGCATGTGGTCCGGGGCCCGCTCCACCTCCGGCGAGGAGTGGCACGACCTCCGCGCCATCGGCGGCCTCCTCGACGACACCGCCGCTGGCCTGTTCACCTCCGCCGTCGCCCTGCAGGGCTGGCACGCCCGCGCCCGCTTCTGCGCCCGCTGCGGCGCCCCGGTCGAGCGCATCGCCGCGGGCTGGGCGACGGTCTGCACCGGCTGCGGCCGCGAGGAGTACCCCCGCACCGATCCCGCCGTCATCTGCCTCGTCCACGACGGCGAGGGCGTCAACGGCGAGCACGTGCTGCTGGCCCGCCAGCCGGTCTGGCCGCCGGAGCGGTACTCGGTGCTGGCCGGGTTCGTGGAGGCGGGGGAGTCGCTGGAGGCGTGCGTCGAGCGGGAGATCGCCGAGGAGGTGGGGGTCGCCGTACACGGCATCCGCTACCTGGGCAGCCAGCCGTGGCCCTTCCCCCGCTCGGTCATGATCGCCTTCGCCGCCCAGGCCGACCGGGCCGCCCCGCTGCGCCCGGCCGACGGGGAGATCGAGGACGCGCTCTGGGCGCCCCGGGAGCGGGTGCGCGCCGCCATCGCCGCGGGCGGGGAGCTCCCCGGGCTGCGGCTGCCGGGGGCGACCTCCATTGCCGGGCAGATGCTCGCGGGCTGGGCCCAAGCCGAGAACGATCTGCGCACCCGGTGACAATCTTCTCCGCTTTCTTGCTCACCTGCTGCTAATCCTCCATGCTCGGACTAATGCGCAACTGCGCCGTCCGGCCTATTCTGGCGGTTGAGCCGTCCATGCTGCTCTGACCAGCTCATACGGTGTCTCACCTGCGCAATGACGGCCGTCCGGAATTGGCTGGAAATGACAATTACGCTGACCGTTCTGCGCCCTGCATTCCGAGGTCTTGTGCCGTTGACTCCTCGGTAGCTAATTTGGCGATCCGTAGCGTGCCCGTAACACGTTATTTCGCCCCGACCTATTTCTGGCGCGTGCTCGGCGTCAGGGAGGATGACCGTGAGACTCAACAGACATACCCGGAGACTGGCGTTCACCGCCGCGGGGACCGCCGTGCTGGTGGTCGCCGGTCTCGTGATCGGCCAGGGCATGAGCTCGGCCGCCCAGGGCGAGCTGACCCAGAGCTACTCCTGCCCCCTGCCGCTGATCGGCGACCAGACCGTCACCATCGACATCCGCACCGAGCAGCCCGACACCACCGCAGCCGGGGCGTTCACCCCGGCGCTGGAGATCACGGCCGTCTCCAACGCGGGCGCCACCGCCACCCAGGGCCTGCGCCTGGTCGGCGCGGAGACCATCCAGGGCGTCGCGCGGGCGACCTCCACCGTCAAGGGCCCCGGCGGCCAGGGCGACCAGACCGTCCAGGTCACCACCCAGGTGCCCAACCAGCCCATCCCCGCCGTGGGCAACGACCTCATCCTCAACGCCAGCGGCAGCGCCCCCGGCCTGCGCTTCGACCAGCCGGGCACCGCCTCCCTGGAGGTCACCGACCTCGTGCTGGAGATGACCCCGCTGCGCGCCGACGGCACGCCGACCGACCTGGGCACCTTCACCGCCGACTGCACCCCGGCGAGCGGCCAGGACACCACCCTGCACACCTACCAGGTGACCGGCGCGGCCGTGACCCCGGAGGAGCCGCTGGGCGTCGGCAACACCCCGCCGCTGCGCCAGACCTACACCTGCCCGTTCCCGCTGATCGGCAACCAGACCGTCACCGTCGACATCGACGCGGACCTGCCCACCGAGATCGCCGCGGGCCAGTTCACCCCGGCCATCAACATCAGCGCGATCTCCAACGCAGGCGCGACCGCCACCCAGGGCCTGCGCCTGGTCGGGGCCGAGACGGTGGAGGGCAAGGCCGTGGCGACCTCGCTGGTGAAGTCGCCGCAGGGCCACCTGGCCGTGGCCGTGGCGACGACCGTGCCGAAGCAGGCCATCCCGCCGGTGGGCAACGACCTGGTGGTCGACGCCGCGGGCACGGCTCCCGCGCTGCGCTTCGACGAGCCCGGCACCGCCACCCTGTCCGTGCACGACCTGGTGCTGACCATGACCCCGCGCCGCGCCGACGGCACCGAGACCGGCCTGGGCACCTTCACCGCCGACTGCACCCCCGCCACCGGCCAGACCACCGTCCTGCACACCTTCACCGTGACCGCGGCCGCCGACACCGAGGCCCCGTCCGCCCCGGGCGCCCCGACCGCGGGCGCGACCACCCAGAGCAGCATCGCGCTGTCGTGGGGCGCGGCGACCGACAACGTCGGCGTCACCGGCTACGACATCCTCTCCGGCGGCGCGGTCGTCAAGAGCGCGACCGGCACCGAGGCGGTGGTCGACGGGCTGGAGCCGGACACCGAGTACACCTTCACCGTGGTGGCCAAGGACGCCGCGGGCAACACCTCCGCCGCCTCCGCGCCGGTCACCGCCCGCACCCAGGCCGCCCCGGACACCCAGGATCCGACCGTCCCGGGCACCCCGGTCGCGGGCGCGATCACCCAGACCAGCGTCGCGCTGACCTGGGCCGCCTCCAGCGACAACGTGGGCGTCACCGGCTACGAGGTGCTCTCCGGGGACACCGTCGTCGCCACCGCCACCGGCGCGTCGGCCACCGTCGAGGGGCTGACCGCCAACACCGAGTACACCTTCACCGTCGTGGCGAAGGACGCCGCGGGCAACACCTCCGCGCCGAGCCCGGGCGTCACCGTCCGCACGCTGGCCGCGCCGGACACCGAAGCCCCGACGACGCCGGGCAACCTGCGCACGACCGGCGCCTCGCAGAACAGCATCGGCCTGGCGTGGGACGCCTCCTCGGACAACGTCGGCGTCACCGGCTACGTGGTGGCCTACGGCTCGGAGTCGGTCGAGGTCGCGGGCACGTCGACCACGATCACCGAGTTGTCCGCCGACACCGAGTACTCGTTCACCGTGGTGGCCCGGGATGCCGCGGGCAACACCTCCGCGGCGGCCGGTCCGCTGACCGCGCGGACCGAGCAGGCCCCCGACACCGAGGGCCCGACCCCGCCGACCGGCCTGACCGCCACCGAGACCACGCAGTCCAGCGTCACGCTGAGCTGGGGCGAGTCGAGCGACAACGTCGGCGTCACCGGCTACGACGTGCTCTCCGGCGGCTCGGTCGTCAAGACCACCACCGGGACGACGGCCACTGTGGACGGTCTGCGGCCGGACACCGCGTACTCCTTCACCGTTGTGGCGAAGGACGCCGCGGGCAACACCTCCGCGCCCAGCAACCAGGTCGACACCCGCACCCGGCCCGCGCCCGACACCCAGGCCCCGGACTCGCCCGCCAACCTGCGCGCGACCGCGACCACCCCGACCAGCATCGCGCTGGCCTGGGACGCCGCGCGGGACAACGTGGGCGTCACCGAGTACGAGGTGTTCCGGGGAAGCACGTCGCTGGGCACGGTGACGGGCACGTCGAAGCTGGTCGAGGGCCTCACCGCTGACACCGCCTACACGTTCACGGTCGTGGCGCGCGACGCCGCGGGCAACACCTCCGCCGCGAGCGCCCCGCTGACCGCGCGCACCGCTCCCGCCCCGGACACCCAGGCGCCGACCGCCCCGGGCAACCCGCGGTCGACGGGCGCCTCGCAGACCAGCATCACGCTGGCCTGGGACGCCGCGCAGGACAACGTCCGCGTGACCGGCTACGACGTGCTCAACGGGACGACCGTGGTGGCGTCGGTGACCGGCACCTCGGCGACGGTGGCCAACCTGACCCCCGACACCGAGTACACCTTCACCGTCGTGGCCAAGGACGCCGCGGGCAACGTCTCGCCGAAGTCGGCGCCCGTCACCGCCCGCACCGCCCCGCGCGACTCGACCATCATCGAGTACGGCTACGACCTGACCGGCAAGACGAAGATCAAGGCCGCCAACGGCACGGTCGCTCTCGCGGGCGGCATCGACGCCGAGCTGGACCTGGCCACGGGCGCGTTCGAGGCCGACCTGGGCCTGAACCCGACGAGCGGCAACTTCCGCATCTTCGGCTTCATCCCGGTCTCGGCGAAGATCGAGTTCGCGCAGGCGGGCCGCACCACCGGCTCGCTGGCGGGCGGGGTGCTCAAGTCGACGTCGAAGGTGATCGTGAAGATGCCGCGCGTCGCCGTGGTCGGCTTCCCGATCAGCACGAGCCCGAGCTGCCAGACGAAGAGCCCGGCCACCATCCCGCTGCAGTCGAAGCCCAACTTCGACCCGCTGTCCGGCGGCACCCTGACCGGCACCTACACCCTCCCGGCCCTGCAGGGCTGCGGCGTGTTGAACAGCCTGATCAGCGCGCTGACCGCCGGTCCGGGCAACACCATCGAGGTCGCCCTGACCCCGCGCCCCATCCGCTGATCTCTTCCCAACCCCGTGGCCCCGCCGCTTCCCAGCGGCGGGGCCACACTTATCCACAGCCCATCTCGCACCCACCCCGCACCCGTCGCCAACTCCGTAAGCTGAAAGCGGGTCGGCACCCATTCCCCGGTATATCCGGATGCTCAGAGCACCCCGCGATGCCACCATCGCCGCATGGCGGAGGCATCGGGAGTGCGGATCGGCTGGGCGAACCTCCCAGCACACGTCCAGGCCGCCGTCGAGGCGATCCTGGGCGACACCATCGTCGAGGCCGTGTCGCAGCCCGGCGGTTTCTCCCCGGGAACCGCCGACCGGGTGCGCACCGCGAGCGGCGGGCGCGCCTTCGTCAAGGCGGTCGGCACGGCGCTCAACGAGCACAGCCCGCGCCTGCACCGCCGAGAAGCCCGCATCACCGCCGCGATGCCCGCGTGGGCCCCCGTACCCACCCTCCTCGGCCACCACGACGACGGCGACTGGGTGGCCCTGGTGTTCGAGGACATCGAGGGCAAACACCCAACCACCCCGTGGCGCCCCGACGAGCTGAACGCGGTCCTCGCAACCCTGGACGACTTCGCCGCCAAGGCAACCCCGTCACCGGTCCCCGACCTGCCCACCGCCGCCGAGCGCCTAGCGGTCGACTTCGCAGGCTGGCACCGCATCGCCGACACCCCACCCCCCGACCTGCACCCGTGGGCAGCCCGCCACCTAGACACCCTCCGCGCCCTAACAGACCACAGCCTGTCCACCCTCACCGGCGACACCCTGTGCCACCTCGACCTCCGCGCCGACAACATCCTCATCGGCAACCACACCACCCTCGTCGACTGGCCCTGGGCCTGCCGCGGCCCGTCCTGGTTGGACAGCACCTTCCTGCTGGTCAACGTCTGCCTCCACAACCCCCACACCAACACCGTCCTAACCACCCGCACCCACCCCCACAACACCAGCACCGCGCTAACCAGCCGTTCCCACCCCCACAACACCAGCGCTCTGCCAACCACCCGCGCCCACACCCACAACACCAGCGCCCTGCCAACCACCCGCGCCCACACCCACAACACCAGCGCCCTGCCAACCACCCGCGTCCACACCCACAACACCAGCGCCCTGCTCACCGCCCGCGCCCACACCCACAACACCCCCCGACTCGACCTGGTAGCCACCCTCGCCGCCCTAGCAGGCTTCTTCACCGACGCCGCCCGCACCCCACCCCCACCCGGCCTCCCCACCCTCCGCCCCTTCCAACGCGCCCAAGCAGACGCCCTGCTCACCTGGCTCAGCTCAGACCAGCCAAACCTCCCCCCACCCCCATAAACCGCTGGGCACCCAGCCCCCGTACTCAAACCCTGCACCCGGACCCCACCGAGAACCCCACCCCCGACGGCCAGAAACCCACGAATCACCCCGCGCCACAAGCCCCACCCCACCTTGGCAAGCCGGTCCGGACACCCCGCCACCCCCACGCCCGCCCAACCGCCCCGCCCAACCCCACCCCGCCCAAGCGCCGCGCCCAACCCCACCCCGCCCAAGCGTCGCGCCCGACTTCGCCCCGCCCAAAGCGTCGCGCCCGACCGTCGCGCCCGACCTCGCCCCGCCCAACCGCGTTGCCCGGCCCCACTCCGTCCAACCGTCGCGCTCGACCTCGCCCCGCCCAACCGCGACGCCCGGCCCCACCCCGCCCAACCGCGGCGCCCGACTTCGCCCCGGCCAGCACCCGCCTGGGTGCCAAGGCTTCCCTTCAGTATGCCCAGCTTGGCGCCCTGTTCTGCTCAGCTCCGGGCTAGCTGGTCCACCAACTGCAGGGTGTGGCGGCCTTCCCTTCAGCATGCGCAGGCGGGCACCCTGTCCTACTCAGCTCTGGGCTAGCAGGTCCTCCACCAACAGCTCGGTGACAACCTCCTCCGGCACCGCCCACCCAGCCCGCATCGCCGCCTCCAGCCCCGCATCCCACGGCGCCGCCCCCGGCTCCCCGTCCAACGCAGGCAGGTCGATGTCCCGCTCCCGCGCGAACTCCAACGCCTCCCGGTAATCCTCCGCCCCCATCCGCCACGGCACCCCACCGAGCGCGACGACCTCCCGCATCACCACCAACCCGGCAGCGTCGAAGTCCCCATGCGCCATCACCCGGCACCCGCTGTCCACCAACCGCCCCAACAACACCCGAGCAGCCGGACTCAACCGTCCACCCAAGCACACCATCGGCACCCCCACCCCAACATCCACCCCAGCCTCGACCACCCGAGCCCGCATACACACCCACACCGTCCCCCGAGGCATCCCCACCACCCCAAGCACCCCCGCACCAACCAACCCCCCACCTGCGGACCACGCCGTCGCCGACCCGCCCACCGGAACCCCACCCGCCGACATCCCACTAGCCGTCGACCCACCCGGCGACAACTCGCCCCCCGACAATCCATCCGCCGGCGACCCAGCCAACGTCGGCCCACCTGCCGCCGACCCGCTCACCGACGACCCATCCGCCGACATCCCACTAGCCGTCGATCCAGGCGCCGATCCACCCGCCGTCGAGCCGGCCATCGTCGACCGATCCGTCGGCGAGCCGCCCGCCGCCGTCCCATCCGTCGACAGCCCACCCGGCGAAGTAGCCGCCGGCTCGGCTGGATCAAGGGGTCGTGCTGGGGTGGCTTCGGGGAGGGCTCGTAGGGGGAGGTGGACGGGGTAGGGGGTGCCGGGGAAGTTGTGGACCAGGACTGGGTGGGCCAAGGCGTCGGTGAGGCCGCAGCGTTCCCAGAGGTGGGTTTCCTCCTGGCGGGTTCGGGGGAGGGGGAGGCCGTGGGCGAGGGCGGCGGCGCGCAGGACCAGGGCGGCGGTCTTGCGGCCGGGGTCCAAGGCGTGCTCGTCGCCCGCGGCGCGGGCCAGGGCGACGCGGGAGTGCCAGCGGGTGGGGCGGGATGGGGTGAGGTTGAGGTGGCTGAGGATGGTGGCGGCCTGGTTCGCGGGGACCGCGAGGCGTTCGGGGGCGATCTTGGCGTAGCGGCGGACCTGGTCGATCCACGCCGAGGCCCACGGTGCGTCGTCCAAGCCGGCGGCGGCCAGGGCGGACCGCAGCAGCGAGTCCGTCCACTCCCGGCGCGCGGCGTCCACCGACGCCTGGTCCGGCTGGAAGCGCGCCGGTTCGCCGTGCACGGCGGCCAGCACGTCCGCCAGTCCACAGTGGAAGACTGCGCGGACGCGCTCGTCGAGATCCGCGACGCGGATGGTGGAGCCGACCCCGAGTTCGACTGTACGCCCCAGCAGCGCCGAGACGGCGGCCGCGGCCGGGCCTGTGGATGGTTTGTAGCCCAGCTTCACCTGCCCGCGCTGGACCGCCTTCCTGGCCTGCCGCCACAGCACCTCGTACTCGGGCCGACGCGGATCAGGGGTCATCGCGGTCCAATGTCGCGCCGTCCCAGGTCGTGTGCGTGCAGGCGACGCCGTGGCCGGACTTGGGGCGCAGCACGTCGTAGATGTGCATGCGCGGGATCCGGTCGGACACCCCCCACCCGCTCGGCCACGTGATCACCCAGTCCATGTCCAGGTCGACCAGCAGCCCCAGCATCCGGGCGATCGTCGGGTCGTCCAGGCGCTCGAAGGCCTCGTCCAGCAGCACGATCCGCAGCGGCGACATCGCCGAGCCCGCGCTGATCGCCCCGTAGAACGCCGCCGCCGCGGCGAACAGCGTCACGTACGAGATCAGCCGCGTCTCGCCCGAGGAGAGCTGCCGCAGCCTGCGCGACCGCGGCTTGCCGTCCGGCCCGGTGTCGCGCACGCGCACGGTGAACGCATACCAGGACCGGTAGTCCAGCGCCCGCGCCAGGATCTCCCCGAACCCGCCCGACGCCGAGTCCCGCTCAGCCTCGATGCGCTCGGTGAACACCTGCTGCAGCCGCTCGTCCTGCTCCGGGGTGCGCTGCGCGAACGGTGTGCGCAGCAGCCGCAGGCCCTCCAGAGTGGACTCGTCCAGCCACGGCGCGGGCTGCCACTCCAGCCGCACGTGCACGCCCTGGCTGGACCGCGCGGTCTCCAGCACTTCGTTCATCCGCCGGGTCAGGTCCTCGGCCACCGCGATCTGCGCCGCCAGCCGCTCGGCCAGCTCGCGCACCAGGTGTAGCGCGAAGATCCCCTGGTAGCGCTCGGTGAGGAAGTCCCGCCGCTCGGCCAGGTTCGCCGCGACCCGGCGCGCGGCCACCGCCACCGGCGCGGGGCCGTCCTCGGCGGAGACGACGACCGTCAGGATGCCCGCATGCCGCTCCGGCGCGACGTTGTGCGTGCCCGCCAGTGCCGCCTGCAAGGTCTGCAGCTTCGTCAGGACGGTGTCCTCGCCGGGCAGCCGCTTGTTGGCCGCCACCGCCTCCGCCAGCAGCGCGAAGGCGTCGGCGTCGGAGGCCGGGCGCTCGGCGTCGACCGCCGCCGCCCACACCCCGGGCGCGTCCAGCGCCTCGCCGAACGCCTTGGCCGCCGCCCGCGCCCCCGCGGCCTTGCCCTCGATCTCGGCGGTGCGCGTCTCCAGCAGCGTCTGCGTCTTGACGACCTGGTTGGACACCTCCGTCGCCGCCCGCCGCGCCGCCGGCAGCTCGTCGCGGACGGCCCTGCGCTCCTGGTCCAGCGCCGCGAGCTGCCCCTGCACCCGCTCGGCCTCGCCGCCGACGGCCGAGGTCAGCTCGGCGAGCGCGGTGGCCTCCCGGTGGAACTCCACGCACTGCTCCTCGGCCACCGCCTCGGCGGCCTCCCGGTCGGCGACGGCCGCGTGGTAGTCGTGCAGCGCGTCGGCGAGGTCGCGGACGGTCGCGGTGCAGCGGCGGCCCAGCGCGTCGCGCAGCGAGGCGGCGAGGTCGCGCAGGCCGGCAGCGGAGCGGTGGGCGGCGCGCAGGGCTTCGGTGTCGGTCGCCAGCCCGGCCGCGCCCGCGTCCCTGGCCAGCTCGGCCTCGGCCGCCTTGATCCGCCCGTCGGCGGCGGTGTGGTCGGCGCGGCGCTGCTCGGCGCGGGCGGCGGCCTCGGCGGCCTGCCGGTGCGTCTCGTCCGCGCTGACCCGGGCCGCGATCAGCTCCCGGTCGTCGGGGAAGGCGTCGAGGTGGGCGTCCCAGACGGCCACGGCGTCGGTGCGCGCCCGCAGCTCGGCCTCGGCCCCGGCCAGCTCGGCGCGCAGCCGCCGCAGCTCATCGGCCAGCTCGGTGCCCGCCCGCTCCCGGGCGGCGGCCCGCGCGCCAGCGCCGACGTACTCGGCGTCCGGCTTGGCCGACGTGCCGTGCAGCACGCCTGCGCGCCACGTCCCGTCCGGCCACACCGTCAGGCCCTCGTGGTCGCCCCCGTAGGACACCGACATCAGCAGCGCCGCGACCGTCTGCGCCGACACCGGCGAGTCCGGCTCGACCGCGGGGGCCAGCGCCGCGGCCAGCGGCTCGACGGCGGGGCGCCCCGGCGCGGCGACGATCCCCGCCATGCTCCTGGCCGTCCCGTCGGCGGTGACCCACGCCGTGAGCAGCCCGCTGGCCTGCAGGGCGGCCTCCAGCCCGGCCCGCTCCTCCTCGTCCAGGCCGGCGGTGAAGTCGACCAGCCGGTAGAACGGCGCGCCGGTCGACGGGTCGTGCTCGATGCCCGGCGGCACCGGGTCGACGCCCCGGCGCAGCTCGATCGTGCGGGCCTCGGCTGCGGCGATCGCGGCCGCGAGCCCGTCGACCTCCTGGCGCGCGGCGACGGCGCGCTGCCGCAGCCCGGCCAGGTGCGGGGCCGCCCACTGGCGCATCGCGTCGCGGGCCGTGCGGGCCACGTCGGGGTCGGCGAGCACGTCGTCGGGGGTGGGCGGCAGCGGCGGGCGCGGGGCGTGCTCGTCGGCGAAGGGGCCCGCCTTCGTCCAGGCGAGCACCTGCTCGCACCACACCTCGGCGGCCACCCCGAACCGCTGCCGGGCCTCGTTGCGCCGCCCGGCGGACTCGGTGGCCTCGATCTGGGCGTCGCGCGCCGCGGCCCGACCGGCGTCCAGGGCGAGCCGGTCGCGGTCGAGCATCACGGCGCGCTCGTGCAGCGTCATCGCCAGCGCCGCCCGCTGCGCGACCACCCCGCCGACCTCGTCGGCCTGGGCGGCGGCCGCGGCCAACGCCGAGGTCAGCGCGTCGGGGGCGACCGCGGGCGGCTGCCTGCGCTGCACCTCCAGCGGCTCGGCCTCCGGGTCGGGCTTGGCCCGCACCCGGTCGACCACCGTCGTGGTGGCCATGTCCGGCGCCGCGGGCACCGCCGGGCACAGCCGCGGGTCCAGCCCGGCCGCCGCCAGACCGGCCGAGGTGGTCTCGGCGAGGGCGGAGGCGTCGGCCAGGTCGTCGCCGAGCCTGCGCAGCACGGTCAGCACCGTCTCCACCGCGCGGTCGGTGTGGTTGCGGCGCACGGCGGCGTTGTCCAGCGCGCTGCCCGCCGCCTCGCGGGTGCGCTCGACCAGCTTCTCCCGGTCGCGCAGGTCCCGCAGCCCTTGGTAGGCGGGCAGCGACTGCAAGGTATCGATGGCCGACTCCAGCTCGGCCTCGCGCTCCTCGAGGACCCGCACCCGCTCCTCGGCCTCGGCGTGCCTGCCCTCGTCCTGGGCGGCCCGCGCGGCCAGCTTGTCGATCTCGGCGTGCGCGTTGTCCAAGGCCCGGCGGGCGGCGTTCGCGCGCTCACCGGCGGCGTGCAGGGCGTTGAGCGCGTAGCCGGAGTAGCCGGTAAGGAACGCGCTCATGGCCGAGTCCGCGGTGCTCAGCCTGCTGATGTTCTCCCGGATCGACTCCAGGTCCTCGAACGAGGTGGCCAGCTGCTCGACCACGCCCGCCTCCAGCGGCGGCAGCGCGTCGGACAAGATCTGCTCCAGCTGCCCGTCCTGCACCTTCAGCCCGATGTCGGGGTTGCGCAGCGTGCGCTGCAGGTGCAGCAGGTCGCCGTAGCGGGCGGCGGGGACGCCGTAGACCTCCTCGGCCACCCGCGCCCGGAACCCGGCCTCGTCGTACATCCGGTCGGCGCCCAGCACGTCGCGCAGCGCCGCGGGCCCCAGCGGGACCCGGTCGGCGGAGACGAGCTGGAAGTGCGTGCCCACCCGCGACGGGGTGACGAAGCGCCACGAGTCGCTGATCGCCTGGGAGGTCGCCGACGCCTTGACGCCGATGCCGCAGGTCAGGAACTGCTCGCCGGAGCCGGACTCGCGCCGCAGCTCGATCCAGGCGTAGCCGATGCGGTTGGGGCCGCCGTCGTAGTCGTCGAGCATGAGGCGGCGGATCGACACCGTGCCCGCGCCCTTGGACCCGAGGTAGCGCAGGTCGCCGTCCAGGCACAGCGGCAGCAGCAGCTCCAGCGTGCGGGACTTGCCCGAGCCGTTGGTGCCCTGGAACACCGCCCGCCCGCCGGAGAAGTCGAACGTCTGCTCCCGGTACTGCCAGATGTTGACGATCCCGCCCCGGTGCAGCCGCCACCGGCCGAAGTCGGTCACGGTGCTCCTTCCTCATCGGTGTCTGACGCAGTGCTGTCGGACGCAGTGTTCTCGGACGCAGTGTTGTCGAACGAAGTGGTGCCGGAGGCAGGGGTGTCGAACGCAGGGGTGTCGAACAGGGACCAGCCCGGCTCCGGCGCGGCCGCGGCCTGCTCGACCACCCGGCCCGGGGTGTCGTCCGGGCGGGGCAGCCAGCGGTGCGCGGCCGGGCTGAGCAGCCAGCCGTCGCCGTCGGGCTGGGCCAGCCCGAGCCGGACCAGCAGGTCGGCGACGTCGGTGACCAGCGCGGCCATGTCCTCGGTCGCCTGCCGCGACCAGGCCGACGGGAAGTCGTCGACCAGCCGGTCGCAGACCACGCGCAGCTGGGTGCGGGTCACCGGCACCCGCCCGTCCGGCCGCCGCTGCCCGTCCAGCAGCTCCGGCAGGGCCAGCAGCGCGATCCGCGCCACCGTGCCCGTGCCGGGGAAGACCACGTCGGTGAGGTACTCCTCGGGGTCGGTGACCGCCACGCCCTCGGCGCGGATCTCGGTGACCAGGCCGAAGCAGCGCTCCAGCAGCACCGACTCGCGCCGCTGCCCGCGCAGCAGCCAGTCGCGGTGCTCGGCGGGCAGGTCGCTGTGCAGGGTGACCGGGAACTCGACCAGCCTGCGGCGCACCGCGTGGTCGGGGGTCGCCGCGGCCGCCGCGGCGGCGATCAGCTCGGCGCCGGACCCGGCCTCGGCGGGCCGCGCGGCCAGCAGCTGGCCGAGCAGGTCGGTGTCGATGGTGATCAGGGCTTCCGCGCCCGCGACGGTGCCGTCGGTCTCGGTGATCACGCCCAGCGCGATCAGGTGCCGCAGGGCCGCGGTCAGCGCCCGCCGGTCGGCGAGGTCGTCGGCCACCACCAGGCCCGCCTCGCTCCCGGCCGCCCGCACGTCGGCGACCAGCCGCGACAGCAGCACCTGCCTGCCGACGCCGGTCAGCGCCGCCATCACCAGGCACAGGTAGGCGTAGGCGCGCGGGGTCATCCCCGGCTCGCCGCGGTGCGCGCCCGCGCCCGGGCCCGGCTTGTGCAGCCGGGCGAACCGGCGCTGCACGACCAGGCGGTAGCCCAGCAGCGCGGCGAACATCTCCTGCAACGGCACGCGGTAGCGGTACACCAGCGGTAGGAGGTCGCCGTCCGGGCCGCCCGGCCGCAGCAGCGGGTGGCGCAGCAGCACGCGCGCGCAGCGGGCGACGTTGGCCGCGTCGATGTCGGACAGCTCGCCGAGGGGATCGGGGACCCGGGTGCGCATCACGCCCCCGCCCGGCTGATCGCCAGCGCGGTGTCGCGCAGGGTCAGCGCGCCGCCCTGGCTGCGGATGCGGGTGACCCGGCCGGGGGCCGGGGTCAGCCGCAGGGTCAGGCCGCGCACCTGGTCGGTGGCCTCGCCCGCGTCCTCGGCGCTCTCCCGCTGCGCCATCGCCAGCGTCAGCAGCTCGCACAGCGCGGTCAGCGCCTGCTTGGACAGCACCGCGGCCTCGATGTCGCGCGCCGCGGCGGCCAGCTCGGCCGAGGCCGACTCGCGCAGCTCGTCGGCGGCGCGGGCCTGGGCGAGCAGGCTCTGCTCGGTGATCGGGTCGTCCATGATCCGCGACGGGCGCCCGCGCGCCCCGCGGTCGCCGCGCCCGCGCACGCTCACCGACACCTCGACCGCGGGACCGTCCGACCACGGGGTGTGCTCGTCGTCGGCGTCGTGCTCCGGGGCGGGCAGCAGGTTGCGCGCGGAGTAGAGGCCGAACGCGGCGGCGTAGAGGTCGTGGGCGGTGTCGGCGTCGGCGGCGTCGAACCAGCCCGCGAGCCGGATCAGCTCGCCGCGGCGGCTGGGCAGCAGCCCGCCGCCGGTGGTGGCGCGGCGGACCGTGGCCAGCAGCGCGCCGATCGCGCGGGTCGTCGCCTCGCGCAGCGCGGTGACCTGGCTGGGGTGGCCGGGGCGGTCGGCGAACCAGTCGGCCAGCTCCTGCCAGTCGGCCTCGGTGCGGCCGCGGGTGCGCTCCACGGTCGGGCTCAGCGGCTCGTCCGGGCTCAGCAGGCGCAGCAGCTCGCCGCGGGCGGGGGCCAGCGCGGCCAGCGCCCCCGCGATGGCCGGGGTGTGGCGCAGCACGTCCTCGACCACGACCTGGATGTACTCGACCAGCAGGTTGCGGAACCCGGAGATCTCGTCGGGGGCGAGGTGGTTGCGGGTGAGGATCTGGCCCAGGTAGGCGTAGAAGTCGCGCACGGTCGCGGCGAGTTCCGCGTGCTGCAGGAACAGCGTCGTCACCCGCTCGGCGAGCTGCTCGCGGGCCCGGCGGGCGGGCAGCGAGCGCGGGTCGTCCTGGGCGCGGGCGCTGGCCAGCGCCAGCGCGGGGGCCAGCTCGGCGAGGCCGCGCTCGATCGCGGGCAGCAGCTCCCGCGACACCTCGCGCGCGCCCTCGGGCACCCGCAGCAGCGCGTCGACGTCGCGCTGCACGCGCACGGCCAGCTTGCCGACCTGGTAGCGCATGCTGCCCTGCTGGAACTCGGCGATGCTCGACGCGATCGTCTCCCGCCTGCCGAGCACGAGGTTGCCCCACTCGACGAGCTGGCGCAGCCGCGGGATCACCACATCGATGTGCGACTCGCCGATGTCGATGCGCCCCTCGCGCTCGGCGGCGGCCAGCGCCGCGGACACCTCGCCCGCCGACAGGTCGGCCAGCAGGGTCGAGGTGAACAGCCGCATGATCGCCAGATACGTGCGGTGGTGCTCGCGTGGCTGCAAGTAGGCGTAGAGCTGGAGCCTGCGTTCGGGGTCGGTCTCCTGCTGTGGCTCCACGCCCGACGACGATAGTCCGACCGCCCGACACCCGCGCAGCCTGCCCGCGCCCCCGCGATACGGTTCCCTCTCCAGGGGGAACCACGGTCAGGGAGGAACGGTGCCCGCACCGCGTGCGATCGGACTGCTGCTCGGGGCCGCCGCCGACGCCGCGCTCGGCGACCCGCGCCGGGGCCACCCGGTCGCCGCGTTCGGCAAGGTCGCCGGACTTGTCGAGAAGGCCGTGCACCGCGACCACCGCGCCGCTGGCGTCGTCTACACCGCCGGGCTCGCGGGCGCGGTGATCGGCCTCGGCGTCGTCGTCGAGCGGGCGGGCCGCGGGCGGCCGGTGCTGCGGATGCTGTCGACCGCGGTGGCGACCTGGGTCGTGCTCGGCGGGCGCTCGCTGGCCGCCGAGGGCACGGTGATCGGCCGCCACCTCGACGCGGGCGAGCTGGAGCGCGCCCGCGACCGCATCCCCGCCCTGTGCGGGCGCGACCCGAAGCGGCTCGACGGCCCGGCGATGGCCAGGGCCGCGGTCGAGTCGGTCGCCGAGAACACCTCCGACGCGGTCGTCGCGCCGCTGCTGTGGGGCGCCATCGCGGGCGTCCCCGGGCTGCTGGGCTACCGCGCGATCAACACGATGGACGCGATGGTCGGCCACCGCTCGCCGCGCTACCGCCGCTTCGGCTGGGCGTCGGCGCGGCTGGACGACGCCGCCAACTACGTGCCCGCGCGGGTCGCCGCCGGGCTGACGGTGGCGGGCGCGCCGGTCGTCGGCGGCAACCGGCGCAGCGCGTGGGTGGCCTGGCAGCGCGACGCCGCCGCCCACCCGAGCCCGAACGCCGGGCGGGTCGAGGCGGCCTTCGCGGGCGCGCTGGAGGTCCGGCTCGGCGGCCGCACTGTATATCCGCACGGCGTGGAGGACCGCCCGGTGCTCGGCGACGGCCGGATGCCCGACGCCGGGCACGTGACCAGGGCGGTGGAGCTGTCGCGGGTGGTGGGCTGGCTCGCCGCGGGCGTCGCGGCGGTTATCGGGCTGCTGCGGCGGTAGCGTCCTCGTCCTCGGCCAGGATCTCCGCGACGGACTTGCGCCGCGGCTTGTCCAGCGCCCCGCCCGGCCGGATCTCCCGCCAGGTGAAGTAGACCAGCCCGATCAGCGTCATCGCGCCGAAGGCGATCCACTGCAGCGCGTAGGAGAACGACGGCCCGGCCTCCAGCTGGGGCAGCGGCAGCGGTCCGAGCACCCCCGGCGACCCCGCCTCCAGCCGCACGTACCCCGGGCGGCTGCCCGGCAGCACGACCTGCGGGTCGATCGCGTACACGTGCCTGCGCCCGGCCTCGGTGAACGGCGGCCGGTGCTGCGGGTCGCGCTCGCCGATCCGCAGCCGCCCGGTGATCTCCACCTGGCCGGTGGGCGGCGGGGCGAACTCCGGCACGCTGACGCCCTCGCCGGGGCGGACGAACCCGCGGTCGACGAGGATCGTGGACCCGTCGCGCAGCCGGAACGGCGTCAGCACCTCGAACGCCGCCTCGCCCTGCACCGACCGCAGCCGCGCGACCGCCTCGTCGTCGGGGAGGAACTCGCCGACCGCCGTGACCAGCCGCCACTCGGTGGTCCTGGTCGGCTCGGCGTCGGCGGCGACGGCTTCCGCCAGCGGCACCGGGGCGGCCTCGAAGGACGCCTGCAGCGCCGCGTTGGTCTCCTGCCGCTCGGCGTGCCGCTGGAACTGCCACGGCGCGAGCAGGGTGAAGCACGCCGTGGCGAAGGTGATCACCACGAGCGCGCTCAGCAGCCATCCTGGCTGCAGCAGCAACCGCAACCGCACACCACCACGGTAGGCCAGGCTCACCCGGCCAGCGCCGCCCGGGCCGCGCTAACCGTCTGCCGCGCGTAGCCCGCGCCGAAGAGCACGGTGTGCACCAGGAGCGGGAACAACTGGTGCAGCGGAACCCGGGCCCGCCACCCCGGCGCGAGCGGGGAGACCTCCTCGTAGGCGGCGATGACGGTCTCCAGGTGTGGGCAACCGAACAGCGCCAGCATCGCCAGGTCGGTCTCCCGGTGCCCGCCGTGCGCGGCCGGGTCGATCAGCCAGGCCCGCCCGTCGGCGGCCCACAGCACGTTGCCGCCCCAGAGGTCGCCGTGCAGCCGGGCAGGCGCCTCCGGCGGACCGGCCAGCTCGCCGATCCGCTCGCGCACCGCCTCGACCGGCGCCGGGTCGGGCAGCACCCCGGCGTCGACCGCGGCCCGCAGGTAGGGGAGCAGCCGGTGCTCGGCATACCACCCCGGCCAGTCCTGCCCCGGCACGTTGCGCATCGGCGCCTGACCGATCCACCCGTCGACCACCGGCCCGACCCCGAACGCCGCCGCGCCCGCCGCGTGCAGCCCGGCGATGGCCCGCCCCAGCCCGGCAGCGGCCCGCGCCGACGGCGCCCCGGGCTCGATCTGGTCCATCACCACCCAGGTCTCGTCGGCCGCCCGCACCCCGGGCACCGGGGCCGCCGCCTCGGCCAGCCACCCCAGCCCGCCGACCTCGGCCGCCGCCTGCCCGGCCCGCCGGTGCCGCTTGGCCACCACCAGGTCGCCGTCGGCGAGATCGACCTCGAAGACGTCGGCCCCGATCGCCACGACCTCGGCGACCGGCGTCTGCAGCAGCTCGGCGACGGCCTCGGCGGGCGTCACCGCTGCCGGACCCAGTCGAGCAGGCCGGGGCAGGCCGCCTCCACCATCGCCAGCACCTCGTGGAACCCCTCGGTCCCGCCGTAGTAGGGGTCGGGCACGTCCAGCCCGTCGGCCGCCGGATCGAACTCCCGCAACAACCGCACCCGCTCCGTCCCGACCCGCCGCCGCAACACCCGCGCATGCCCCTGATCAAGCGCGACCAGCAGATCCGCCCCGAGGTGATCGTCATCGAGCTGCGCGGCGACGTGCGCGGTCGGATACCCCCGCTCCGCAAGCACCCGCTGCGTCCGCGGATCAGCAGCGTCCCCCACGTGCCATCCCCCGGTCCCCGCACTGGTCACCCGCACATGATCCAGCCCGGCCCGCCGCAGATGCTCCCCGAACACCAACGCCGCCATCGGCGACCGACAGATGTTCCCGGTGCAGACAAAGCAGACATGCATACCCCGAGTCTGGCCGGTCCCCGGCCCCACGAGCCCAGCAGGTCACCCGCACACCGACGCACAACCCGAGAACCGTCACCGCACAGCTCGATCGGTCACCACAGCCGCCCGCAGGTGCAGGCACCCGCCGCTGCCTGCGGTCGTTGGCCGCCTGCCGCTACTGGCACGCGCTGCCCGCGGAAACCGGACGTTTGCGTTGGCCGCAGCCCGGCGCGTCGGCGCCCGCGACGGTTGGCCATCTCCGCGGCAACGAGGGCTGACCGCCGCGCCCGTTGACCGCGCCGCGCCCGTTGACCGCGCCGCGCCCGCTGGCCGCGCCGCGCCCGCTGGCCGCGCTCGTGCCCGCGACGGCTGGCCACGCCTGCCGCTGCTGCTCGTCGCGCCGCCTGCCGTGGCCGTGCCCAAGACGACCGGTCGCGCCTGCCGCTGCTCGTCGCAGCCGTCTGCCGTGGCCATGCCGGTACTGCCCGCTGCGGCCGTCGCGGCCAGGCCGCGTCCCGCTGCGCGTCGGCTGCTCAGCTCGACCCCCGTCAGGGCGTGGCGGCACCGTCCGCGGGCACGCCTAAACTCCCGGGGTGCCCTTGGACCCGCTGCGCCACCACGGTGACGTCGACGCCGCGCCCGGGCTTGTCGACTTCGCCGTCAACGTGCGCGGGGAGCGGCCGCCCGAGTGGTTGCGGCGGCGGCTGGTCGACGCGCTCGACCACATCGGGCGCTACCCGTCGGCCGAGGACGATCGGGTGGCGCGGGTGGCGGTCGCGCAGCGGCATGGGCGTGATCCCGATGACGTGCTGATCCTCAACGGATCGGCCGAGGGGTTCGCGCTGCTGCCGAACCTGCGGCCGCGCAAGGCCGCGGTCATCCACCCGTCGTTCACCGAGCCCGAAGTGGCGCTGCGCGACGCGGGCGTGCCCGTGTCCCGGGTGATCCTCACCGCGGACGACGGCTTCGCGCTGCATCCGGAGCGCGTGCCGGAAGACGCTGATCTCGTGGTCATCGGCAACCCAACCAACCCAACATCAACACTACACAGCGCCGCCGCCATCAGCTCCCTGGTTCGCCCAGGGCGAACGATCCTCGTCGACGAGGCGTTCATGGACGCCGTCCCCGGCGAGCCCGAAACGCTCACCCGCGACCCGCGCGTCCTCGTCTTCCGCAGCCTCACCAAGATGTGGGCGCTCCCCGGCCTGCGCGCGGGCTACGCCGTCGGCGACCCCGCCACCCTGGCCGCCCTGGCCCGAAACCGTCCACAGTGGCCGGTCGGCACGCTGGCCCTGCGCGCCGTCGCCGCCTGCAGCCAGGCCCCCACCGACGCCATCGCCGCCGAGTACGACCGCCACCGCGAACACCTCGCCGCCGAGCTCACCGCCCGGGGGATTACCGTGCACGGACCTGCGCGGGCCCCGTTCCTCCTGGTAGAACACCCCCACGGGGAACGCCTGCGCACCAGCCTGCGCGAGCACGGGGTCGCCGTCCGCCGCGCCGACACCTTCCCCGGGCTCGGACCCAACCACCTGCGCGTCGCCGTCCGCCCGCCGGAGCAGTGCGCGCCGCTGCTGAAAGCCCTGGAGGTCTGCCTGTGAGGACCGTGGCCGACGCGATCGCCGCGCTGGAGGCCGCCTACCCGCCCGCGCTCGCCGAGAGCTGGGACGCCGTCGGCCTGGTCTGCGGCGACCCGGGCGAGGAGATCACCCGCGTGCTCGTCTGCGTCGACCCCACGGCCGACACCGTGGACGAGGCGGTCGAGACCGGCGCCCAGCTGATCGTCGCGCACCACCCGCTGCTGCTGCGCGGCGTGCACGGCGTCGGGGCGGACACGCCCAAGGGCGGCCTGGTCCACCGCATGGTCCGCAACGGGGTCGCCCTGTTCTGCGCCCACACCAACGCCGACGCCGCCGACCCCGGGGTCTCCGACGCCCTCGCCGAGGCCATCGGCGTGCGGGTCACCGGCCCGCTCAGCCCCAACCCCGACGGCCGCACCGGCATCGGCCGCATCGGCGCCCTGGCCGAGCCCGAGCCCTTCGCGGTGTTCGTCGAGCGCGTCGCCCAAGCGCTGCCGGGCACCGAGGGCGGCGTCCGCGCCGCGGGCGACGCCAACCGCCAGATCAGGACGGTCGCGGTCTCCGGCGGCGCGGGCGACTCCTACCTCGCGGCCGCCACCGCCGCGGGCGTCGACGCCTACGTCACCGCCGACCTGCGCCACCACCCCGCGGGCGAGCACCTGGCCGTGCCCGGCGCCCCCGCCCTCGTCGACGTGGCGCACTGGGCCAGCGAGTGGCCGTGGTGCGAGCAGGCGGCGGGCGTCCTGCGCGTCGCGCTCGGCGGTACCGTCGTGATCGACGTCTCCACGCGCCGCACCGACCCCTGGACCTGCCAGGCCGCGGGCGCCCCGACCACCCGGAGGTCCACCCGGTGAAAGCCGACCCCGCCGTCCAGCGCGGACTCCTCGACCTCGCCGAGGTCGACGCCGAGCTCACCCGCATCGACCACCGCAGGCGCACCGCCCCGGAGCTGGCCGAGATCGCCGAGGCGGAGCGGGCGGTGCGGGCCCGCCGCGACGCCCGGGTCGCCGTGCAGACGCAGGCCGACGACCTCGACCGCGAGGCCGCCCGGCAGGAGAAGGAGATCGAGGCGGTCCGCGCCCGCGAGGAGCGCGACCGCAAGCTGCTCGACGCGGGCGCAGGCGCCCGTCAGGTCGCCGACCTCGAACACGAGCTGGAGAGCCTGATCCGGCGCAAGGCCGCCCTTGAGGACGACCTGCTGGAGCTGATGGAGCGCCGCGAGGCCGTCGAGGCCGACAGCCAGCACGCGGCCGTCGAGCTGGAGAAGGCCGAGGCCGCCCTGGCCGACGTGCGCCGCAGGCACGAGGAGAACCTGGCCGACCTCGACTCCCAGCAGGCCCGCCGCGAGGCCGACCGGCAGAAGCTGGTGGCGACCTTCCCCGAGCCGCTGATCGCGCTCTACGAGCGCAAGCGCAAGGCCAAGGGCACCGGGGCCGCCCTGCTGCGCGCCCGCCGCTGCGGGGCGTGCAGGCTCGAACTGGACCGTCGGGTGCTCTCCACGATCAAGGACACCGCCCCCGACGAGGTCGTCGAGTGCGAGGAGTGCGGCGTGATCCTGGTCCGCACCCCGGAGTCGGGTCTGTGAGGGTCCGCGTCGAGGCCGACGGCGGCTCCCGGGGCAACCCGGGCCCCGCAGGCTACGGCGCGGCGGTGTTCGACGCCGACACCGGTGACCTGCTGGCCGAGCGGTCGGCGGGCATCGGCGTGGCCACCAACAACGCCGCCGAGTACGGCGGGCTGATCGCGGGCCTGCAGGCGGCGCTGGACCTCGGCGCGGACGAAGCCGACGTGCGGATGGACTCCAAGCTGGTCGTCGAGCAGATGTCAGGCCGCTGGCAGGTCAAGCACCCCGGCCTGCGCCCGCTGTTCAGCGAGGCCAGCAGGCTCGCGGGCCGCTTCCAGCGGATCAGCTACACCTGGATCCCGCGCGCGGGCAACGCCCACGCCGACCGCCTGGCCAACGAGGCGATGGACGCCCAGGAGGGCAGGCGCACCTCGCCCGCGGCGTGGACCGGCGCCCGCGGCGAGCCGACCCGCTTGCTGCTGCTGCGCCACGGCCAGACCCCGATGTCGGCCGAGCGCCGCTACTCCGGGCGCGGCGACGTCGAGCTGACCGAGCTGGGCCGGGCCCAGGCCGAGGCCGCCGCCAGCAGGCTGGCCAAGCACGTCGACGCGGCCACCCCGATCGTCTCCTCCCCGCTGACCAGGACGCTGAGCACGGCGCAGGCCGTCGCCGCGGCCACCGGCGGGGAGATCAGCACCCACGACGGGCTGATCGAGACCGACTTCGGCGACTGGGAGGGCCTGACCTTCACCGAGGCGGCCGAGCGCGATCCCGACCTGCACGGCCGGTGGCTGTCGGACCCCACGGTGGCCGCCCCCGGCGGGGAGAGCTTCGACGTGGTGCATCGCCGCGTCCGCGCCGTCCGCGACGAGCTGCTGGAGCGCTACGCGGGGCGGACCGTCGTGGTGGTCAGCCACGTGACGCCGATCAAGTCGCTGCTGCGGATGGCGCTGGACGCGGGCCCCGGCCTGCTCTTCCGCCTGCACCTGGACCTGGCCTCGCTGTCGATCGCCGAGTTCTACCCCGACGGCAACGCCTCCGTCCGCCTCGCCAACGACACCTCGCACCTGGGCTAGCCAGCCAGCCGCCTGCGCCTGCCCAGGGCGATGGAGAACTCGGCCAGCGCGTCGGTCACCCGCCCGGGCACGCCGACGGTGAGGTCGGACGCCGGGACGAACGGGCCGCGCAGCACCCGGGTCGCGCCCAGCTCGCGCAGCAGCGGGGCCACGCAGAACTCAACCGCGCCCCGGCCCTGCCGCCCGCCGGTGGTCACCGGCAGGATCGGCCGCCCGGCCAGCGCGCCCCGCGGCAGCAGGTCGAGCACCGACTTGACCATGCCGCAGTGCGCCGCCCGGTTGACCGGGGCGACCACGACCATCCCCGCCGCGGCCGACAGGTCGGCCAGCGCGGCGTCGATCGCCGGGTCCCGACGATCGGCGGCCAGCAGCGCCACCGCAGGTAGCGCGCAGGGCTCGACCAGGGCCACCGGGTGGCCGAACTCGGCGAGCAGCGCGGTGGCGTGCCCGGCGAGCAGGCCCACGTCGCCGCCGGGGGTCATGCCCCCGGAGACGACGACGGCCGGTTCCATGATCACCAGTAGAGCAGCGGAGCACCGCCCGCGGCAACGCCGTCCATGCTGTGGATATCCTTGACGCGCGGGCGAGTCGGCAGGGCGGCCGCGGCGGTCGGCAAGATCGTCGAGGAAAGTCCGGACTCCGCAGGGCAGGGTGGTTGCTAGCGGCAACCCGGGGTGACCCGCGGGACAGTGCCACAGAAAGCAAACCGCCTGGCCAACCGGCCAGGTAAGGGTGAAACGGTGGTGTAAGAGACCACCAGCGCCCCGGGTGACCGGGGCGGCTCGGCAAACCCCACCCGGAGCAAGGCCAAGAGGCGGGGCGACCCGCTGCGCAGGCGTTCGAGGGCGGCCCGCCCGAGCCTGCGGGTAGGCCGCACGAGCCTGGCGGCGACGCCAGGCCCAGATGGATGGTCGCCACCCGGGCAACCGGGGACAGAATCCGGCTTACACGCCGGCTCGCCCGCCCCACGCCCTCCATACACCGATCGGAGTAACTTCGCACGCCGACGTCGGCTGGACGATCTGTGAGTTCACCCACGCTCCGTCGCCAACGTGGGGAAACCGGGCGGGCGATAGGAAAATCGGGTGGTCATCACGATCGTCGGCCCCTGTCCGGATGATGATGGGGTGTGGTCAGATTGACGGCGCACGGCCACCCTGGAGGAGCGAGTGGATCAACGGAACGCTCTCAGCTAGCTACCGTTCGTAATGACAATCATGTGCCCGACGTGCTGTACTTCACCAGGCACGGCAGGCATAGGCCGCGCAGAGCAGATCTCCGCGCACTTGGGAGAAGACATGACCACCGCGTTCCTCGCCTCGCTCGCTGAGTTGGCCCAGCAGGAGCCCGCGACCAACGTCGACACGACCAACATCCGCGACTGGATCCTCGAGAACATCATCCCCCTGCTGCTGCTGGTGGTCGCGCTGCTGCTGCTGTGGCTCGGCGGGGGCAAGGGCGACAACTCCGGCGTGATGCGCCGCCTGGGCGGCGTGATCGTCGCGCTGGCGATCATCGGCCTGGCGGTCACCAACGCGGGTGTGGGCATCGGCGAGTGGCTCGCCGGCCTGTTCACCAGCAGCTGACGGGCCGGGGGCGCGCACGTGCGGATACGCACCGACGACGAGGTCTACCGGGTCGACGCCGTCTGGCTCGGCCCGCCCAAGGCCACCTTCCCCTGGCGGGCCCGCTACGTGGCCTGGGGCGTGGGCACCGTCGTCTACCTGCTGGTCCTGACCGTCCTGCGCAACATCGGCGTCGGCCTGTTCTGGTCGTTCGCCTGGGGGATGGTCCTGACCATCGGCATCACCATGGTCATCTGCTCGCGGATCAGCCACGAGCGCCCGCTCGGCGCCGTGCTCGCCATGTGGGTCCGCGAGCTCACCGCGCCGCGGGAGGTCGAGGCCGCCACCGGCGGCGCGGCCAGCGCGGCGCAGATCCGCGTGCGCGCGGAGCTGCCCAGGAGGAAGCCGCGCGGTCGCCGCGCGCGGACGAACAGGATGCAGGAGGTCAGCGGTGTTCGGAGGCCGTAAGCGCGAGCGGCGGGAGCTCGCGCGGCAATCCACACCGCGGGGCCAGGCAGGGCAGGGCGGACCCGCGCGCTACGCGCCGCCCGCCCCGCCCCGGCGCGGCAAGCGCCTCCCCGGCGAGTCGATCATCCCCAGCTACACCCCGGAGATCGCCGCCCGCAGCATCGACGGGCACCTGCTGCGCACCGGCAACGACGTCTACGCCTGGTACCGGCTGGCCCCGCAGCGCTGGTCGTTCCGCTCCGACTCCCAGCGCCAGGACCTGATCGCCGCCATCGCGGGCCAGTACGCCGAGCTGTCCGGGCGCTGGCTGCACCTGCGCGTGACGACCCGCCCCTACCCCATCCGGATGTGGGCCGAGGCGCACGTGCACAACGCGGTCAACCGGCTGCCGGACGTGCCCGGCGCGCTCAGCTTCGACGACTACCTCGTCGGCGAGCAGCAGCAGCTCATGGGCCGCTCGATGGCCGAGAAGGAGGTCTACCTCGGCGTCCAGGTGCAGACCCGCAACGTGGTCGACCGGGCCGTCGAGCGGGCCGCCCCGCTGCTGCGCAAGGTCTTCCCCGAGGCCGTCGACGCCGAGCTGCTGGCGATCGAGAGCGAGGTCGAGCACCTCGACCAGGTGCTGGGCTCGGCCGGGCTGGAGGGCCGCCCGGTGACCGCCGAGGAGATGTCCTGGCTGATGCACCGCTCGTGCTCGCTGGGCCTGCCCGCGCCGCGCAACATGCCCGCGGTGCCCGGCGCGGCCTGGGAGCCGGAGGACCTGGCCAGCTTCACCGACGCCGCCGACTTCCACCAGGAGCCCTACTCGCCGACGGTGGTCGTGCGCGGGCGGACCGGCTCCAACGCGGGCGTCGCCCGGCACGTCTGCGTGCTGACCGTCGGGATGATGCACGGCCTGCAGATCCCCGAGGTCGACGACCCGTGGGTGCAGCGCAGCGACCGGCTGCCCGGCGCGGTCGAGTGGTCGGCCCGCATCTACGTGCGCCGCCCCGAAGAGGTCTCCGGCGAGCTGCAGCGGCAGATGAACAAGGTCCGCTCGCAGGTCAAGCACTACACCGACGAGCACGAGCTGGAGCCGCCGCAGTCGCTGGCCCGGCAGGCGTCGCGGGTGCTGGAGATCGACGACGAGATGACCTCCGGCTTCACCGCCCTGGCCACCCGGGTGCGGTCCTGGTGGCGGCTGGCGGTGTCCGGCCCGACCGAGCGCGACGCGCTGCGGCTGGCCCAGCAGCTGCTGGACCTCTACAAACCCAAGATCGCCATCGAGCACCCCGAGGCCCAGTACGCGATGGCCAGGGAGTTCATCCCCGGCGAGCCGCTGGCCTCCGGCGCCTACCTGCGCCGCGGCTCGGTCGTCTGGGCGGCATCGGCCGTCCCCACCGCGACCGCGGAGGTGGGCGACCGGCGCGGCATCCTGCTCGGCGAGACCTGCACGGCGACCCGCCGCCCGGTGGCCTGGGACCCGTGGATGGCCCAGGAGATCCGCGACGGCTCCGGCCTGACCGCGATGGTCGCCGGGCTCGGCGGCGGCAAGTCCTTCCTCGGCGGCGGCATCGTCTACAAGACGCTGCGCGCGGGCGCCCACTGGACGGTGCTCGACCCGTCCGGCCCGCTGGCCAAGCTGTGCGACCTGCCCGAGCTGCGCCCCTACGCCCGGCCGATCAACCTGCTCAACGCCCAGGCGGGCATCCTCAACCCCTACCGGGTGGTCGCCGAGCCCCGGCTGGAGCACTTCCTCGACGACGAGGACCCCGAGCGCGCCTGGCGCCGGGAGAAGGCGCTGGCCGCGGCGACCCGCCGCCGCCTGGTGCTCGACGTGCTCACCGGCCTGCTCCCGTACGAGGTCGCGCGCCTGCCGCAGTCGCGGATCGTGCTGCTGCGCGCGGTGCGCACCGTCGGCGGCCGCGCCGACGCCGACCCGTCGCTGGTCTTCGACGCGCTGCGCCGCGACGCCAGCGAGCACCACGAGCACGCCGTCGTCGTCGCCGACTTCCTCGACGAGATGAAGGAGCGCATGTCGCTGCTCATCCCCGAGCGCGGCGCCGACCCCTACGACGAGCAGCGCGACGACCGGCTCACCGTGCTCACCATGGCCGGGCTGACCCTGCCCAAGGACGGCGTGGGCCGCGAGCACTGGACCGACGCCGAGGCCCTCGGCGTGGAGATGCTGAACCTGGCCGCCTGGCTCACCCAGCGCTCCATCTACGACCGGCCCAAGGACCTGCGCAAGGGCGTCTGGATCGACGAGGCGTTCTTCCTCTCCGAGGTGCCGACCGGCCGGGTGCTGATGAACCGCTTCGCCCGCGACTCCCGCAAGTGGAACGTCCGGGTGCTGCTGTCCTCGCAGATCCCCGCGGACTTCCTGCGCATCCAGGGCTTCGTCGCCCTGCTGGACTCGGTCTTCATCGGCAGGCTCGACGACGACCAGGCCCAGGCCGACGCGCTGCGCCTGCTCAAGGTGCCGGTGGGCGCGGGGTACGAGCAGGTGGTGGCCAGCCTCGGCCGCAGGCCCGGCAGCCACCGCGGCGCCGTCGAGCGCGACACCGCCCCCCGCCAGTTCATCTTCGGCGACGGCGCGGGCGGCGTCGAGCGCATCCGCATCGACCTCTCCGGCAGCCACCTCGACCACCTGCGCGCGGCGATGGACACCACCCCCGACGCCCAGCGCGAGCGCGTCCTGCCACCACCCCCCACGACCCACGCCCCGGTCATCCCCGACCCCCAACCCCGCGACCAGCTCGACCCCGCCGCCCCCAGCGACGAGGAGTTCGAGCGCGCCGCCGAGTTCGAACTGGGCCTGACCGAAGAGGACTACCTCGGCACCGACCCGACCGACTCCCCACCCCCGGACGACGACAAGAAGCCCGGCCGCGAGGACGCGGCATGAACACCGGATCAGTGAGATTGGCAGGGGCCCCATGATCACGGTTCTTCTGGTGGTTGCCGCGGCGGCGCTGCTGCTGCGAACCCGAATACGAGCGCTGCGCATGGCGGTCGTGGTGGGCATCATCGGGCTGCACACGCTCGTGGGCAGCCCGGCGATGGCCCAGGACCTGGACTGCGTGCCCAACCCGGAGCGCCCGGGGGCGGGCATGGTCGGCGCGATCGACCCGCCCAAGGGCAACGGCGAGGCGGGCACCCCGTACCAGGTGTACGGGTTCGCGGGCCAGGTCTGGCACGTCTACGACGAGTCGTGCAACGGGCTGGTCCCCAGCGGGGTCTCCGACCCGGGCGCCACGATCGACAACTGGGCGGGCAACGAGCTGTTCAACCTCGCCAAGATCGTGGTCGGGGCGACCAACTCGCTGCACTACACCCTGCTCGACGGCGGCATCCTCGGCGGGCTCAACGACCAGATCGGCGACGCGGCCCAGTCCATCTTCGACAACGTCTACGCCCAGCTGTTCAGCGTGTTCGCGCTGCTGCTGGCCATCCTGATGTTCCGCCAGATCTGGAAGGGCGACCTGGCCACGGTCAGCAAGCGCGCCCTGTTCGCCCTCGGCGGGATGTGGCTGGCGGCGTCGTCGCTGGTGCTGGTGACCAACTACGACCGCATCGATGACGTCATCGTGCGCACCACGACCGGCATCCAGGCGGGCTTCGTGGACCCGGGGGAGAGCCGCGTCGACTACGACATCCTGCCCACCGCCCTGCACAACAAGGTCGTCTACGAGAACTGGCTGCGCGGCGAGTTCGGCAGCCCCGACTCCCCCCAGGCCGAGCAGTTCGGCGAGCGGCTGCTGGCCGCCCAGGCGTGGACCCGCGACGACGTGGTGTCCGGCCGCGACGCCGACAACGCCGCGGAGCAGGCGAAGAAGGCCGAGTACCGGGCCATCGCGGCCGAGCTCGGCCCGGCCGCCGGCTACTTCAAGGGCACCGACGGCAGCCGCACCGGCGCGGGTGTGCTCGCCCTGCTCCAGTCGATCTTCTACTCGCTGTTCCAGTTCTTCGCCAAGCTGGCGGTGCTGCTGGCCCAGCTGCTGCTGCGCATCCTCGCCCTGGCCGCCCCGGTCATCGGCCTGGTCGCGCTGGTGCACCACGACATCCTGCGCCGGGTCGGCCGGGCGGTCGGCGCGGTGCTGCTCAACGTGCTGGTGCTGGCCATGCTGGCGGGCATCCACTTCAAGTTCCTCGAACTGATCTTCTCCCCGGACGCCGGGCTGTCGCTGCTCACCCAGATGCTGCTCGCGGCCATCGTGACGTTCGTCTTCTTCCTCATCGGCAGGCCGATGCGGCGGATGTGGCAGATGCTGGAGATGTCCGTCGGGGCGGCTGGGGCGTCGGTGGCCGGGCCCGGGACGGGGATCTTCTCGCGGTTCCGGCGCAACAAGCACACCGGCCCGACGCCGCAGGACTCCTTCTGGGAGAACCTGCGCGAGGAGGACGAGCACGTCGGCGAGTCCGGGGTGTTGGTGCGCGGCGGCCGCAGGCACCGGCCCGAGGCCGCCAACCCGCTCACCGTCCAGGCCGAGCGGATGGACACCGTGCGCACCCCGATCGGCGCACCCCGCCCCGCGATCGGCGGCGCCCAGACCCTCCTCGGCCCCGCAGGCGACAGCTCCGGCGACATCATCGCGGGCGCCTCGGGCCGCAGCGGAGGGTCCTACCTGGTGCCGCGCAGCCGGACGGCGGACACGGTGCCGGTGGCCGACCGCGGCTGGGACCGCAGCGAGGACGCGGTGGTCGTGCCGTCCCGGGTGCCCGACAACCCCGTGGAGGCGCCGGTCGCCCCGCCGGTGCGGGCCGCGGACGTCGAGGTCGTCGCTGGCAGGCCGGTGCACGTGGTCTACCGGCCGTCGCGGGGGCTGGAGGTGGCCGCCGAGCCTGCACGCCGCCCGCCGCTGCCCCGCCACGACGGCCCGCGCGACACCGACCAGCTGGTGAGGTGACCGCGTGCCGATCCGCACCAACCGCGGCCGGGCCGCGGTCTACCGGAAGCTGTGGGGGTGGCCGCTGCGCTCGCCCCGGCACCTGGCGGTCGCCGCGTTCGTCGCCGCCCTGCTGATCACCGCCGCGGGCATCGTCATCCCCAAGCTCACCGGCGCCGACACCCCGCGCGCCGCCGGCACGGCCGCCGCGCCGACCTCGGAGACCCGGGTGATCGGCTCCCGCACGGTCGTGGTGCCCCCGGCCGCGGGCGGGACGGCGAGCGCGACCCAGACCAGGGTGGAGCCGACGCTCACCCCGTCCAAGGCGCCCCCGGCCCCGGCCGCCCTCGCGGTCGCGCGGGACTGGGCCAAGGCGTGGGTCAACCACCCCGAGGACATGGCCGCGGAGGCGTGGCTGGAGCAGCTGCGGCCGTTCACCGACGTCGAGTACATGGTCAAGCTCGCCAGCGTCGACCCGCGCAACATCTTCGAAACAGCGGTCACCGGCGAGCCCGAGGTCGTGGTCTCCTACGACAAGTCCGCGGTCGTCGACGTGCCCACCGACAAGGTGGTGCTGCGGCTGACCCTGATCGAGACCGACCAGGGCTGGCGGGTGTCGGAGCACACCGAGGGGGAGGGCTGACATGCGTGCTGCGGTGATCGTCGTCGGGGTCGCCGTGGTCGGGGTCGTCGCCGCGATCGGCACCGGGGCCTTGACGCTGATCCAGCGCGACCACGCCGCCGACGCGATGGCCTACACGACCGTCTCCTGCAACGCCGCGCTCGGCCCGACCAGCCCCGGCGCGCCCGGCTCCGGGGCCGACGACGCCGCGCGCCTGAGCGACGACCAGCTGGCCACGGTGGCCGCGATCATCGCCATCGGCAAGGAGCGGGAGCTGCCGCCGCGCGCCTGGCAGATCGCGATCCAGGCGGGCATGACCGAGTCCGGCCTGCGCCCGCTCAACCACGGCGACCGCGACTCGCTGGGCATCTTCCAGATGCGCCCGTCGATGGGCTGGGGCTCGCCCGCTGAGGTCATCGACCCGACGTATGCGATCAACAAGTTCTACGACGTGCTGCTGACCGTTCCCAACTGGGACACCCAGCGCCCCGGCGACTCCGCCCAGGACGTCGAGCGCTCGGCCTACCCCACGCGCTACCACCGGTGGGAGGCGATGGCCACCCACCTGATCGGCGACCTCGGCCAGGTGGTCAACGCCTCCGGCTGCGGCGACTACAACGGCCGCCTGCTGCCCGCGCCGACCAAGGCCGCGGGCGAGGCCATCCAGTTCGCGCTGAAGCAGCAGGGCAAGCCGTACCAGTGGGGCGCGCTGACCACCCACCAGAACTCGTTCGACTGCTCCAGCCTCATGCTGCAGGCTTACCGCGACGCCGGGATCAGCCTCCCGCGCACCTCCCGCGAGCAGTGGCGGGCGGGGGCGTACCTGCCGGTCGAGCAGGCCCAGCCGGGCGACCTGCTGTTCTGGGCGCGCGACACCAGCGACCCGCGGACCATCCACCACGTGGCGATGTACCTCGGCGACGGGAAGATGGTGGAGGCCCAGCAGAACGGCGTCCCGGTGCACATCCGTTCCATCGAGTGGTCCGAGGGCGGCCTCATGGACTACGCGGTCCGCCCCGGCGTCTAGGAGAAGGCATGACCATGTACTCCCCGGAGCCGCTGCCGCGGCATCCGGGTCCGCCCGCTTCCAGCACGCCGCTGCGCGACTTCCTCGACGCCGCGCGCCGCCCCGGCGTCGGCCCCGGCTACGCGGTGCTGCCGCGCTCGCTGGCCGAGGCGATGCCGCTGCCCTGGCAGCAGCAGATGGCCTACCTGCTCTACGAGTTCCACCAGGTCTACGCGCACCTGGAGTGGCCGGAGTACCGGGTCGTGCCCTCCCGCAAGGAGCGGCTGGTCGACCTCGACGAGGACCAGCTGGCCGAGGTCGGCTGCCTGGTCGAGATCGACGCCGACGGCGAGCTGGTCTACCGCGAGCGCAACGGCAGGCGCATCGAGAACCCGGAGACCTACGAGGTCCTGGTGTCCTGCCTCGACCCGATCCCGGCCGACCAGATCAACGCCAACCAGGACACCCCGCCGCGCGGTCTGCCCATGCGGCCCGCCCCGGGTTGGGGTTAGCCTCGATCATGGCCAAGGATCCGAACCCGCCCGAGGGCTGGTGGTACAACACCCGCACCGGCGAGGTCGAGCACGGCACGGTGGGCAAGGCGATCGACCGCCTCGGCCCCTACCCGGACCGGGCGACCGCCGAGCGGGCCCTGGAGATCGCCCGGGAGCGCACCGCGCGCGAGGACGCCCGCGACCGCGACTGGCGCGGCGACGACTGACCCGTCCGCGGCCCCGCAGCGCATAGGGTGCAGGGGTGGACACCGCAGCGATGGGCCAAGGCGACTTCTCCCGCGTGCGCGCCGAGTTCGGCCTGCCCGATCGCTTCCCCGACGCGGTGCTGGCGGAGGCGGCCCAGGCCGTTGCCGCCGGTCCGGTCGGCGAGCGGGTGGACCGCACCGACATCCCGCTGGTGACCATCGACCCGCCCGGGGCCAAGGACCTCGACCAGGCCATGCACATCGAGCGCCTGGGCGAGGCGGGCTTCCGCGTCCACTACGCCATCGCCGACCTGGGTGCGTTCGTGGCGCCCGGGGGAGCCGTCGACCTGGAGGTGCGGCGGCGCGGCCAGACGATCTACCTGCCCGACGGGTCCGTGCCCATGCACCCCGAGGTTTTGTCGGAGGGCGCCGCTAGCCTCTTGCCGGGGCAGGTGGCGCCCTCCGCGCTGTGGACGCTGGATCTCGACGCCGCTGGCGAACCGCTCGCGGCGCGGGTCGAGCGCGCCCTGGTGCGCTCAACCGAGCAGTTCGACTACGCCTCCGTGCAGGCCGCGGTCGATGCGGGCACCCCGCATCCCTCGGTCGCGCTGCTGCCTGCCCTCGGCGCGCTGCGCCGCGCGGCGGCCATCCGCCGCGGCGCGCTGGAGCTGCAACTGCCCGAGCAGGACGTCGAGGCGGTCGACGGCGGCTGGCGGCTGGTGGTGCGCCGCCGCACCCGGGTGGACGCCTGGAACGCCGAGATCTCGCTGCTGACCGGCATGACCGCGGCCCGGATGATGCTGGACGCGGGCATCGGCCTGCTGCGCACCCTCCCCGCCCCGACCGAGGACGACAGCACCTGGCTGCGCCGCTCCGCGGGCGAGCTGGGCATCGACTGGGCCGCCGACGAGCCGGCCGCCGAGGTCCTGGCCCGCCTCGACCCGACCTCGCCCGCCGCGATGGCCCTGTCGATGGACGCCACCCGCCTGCTCCGCGGCGCAGGCTACACCGCCTTCGACGGCGAACCCCCCGAGCTGACCTCGCACGCGGGGATCGCCGCCCCCTACGCCCACGTCACCGCGCCCCTGCGCAGGCTGGTCGACCGCTTCGGCACCGCGGTCTGCCTGGCGGTGTCGGCGGGGGCCGAGGTGCCGTCGTGGGTGCGCGAGGCGCTGCCCACCCTGCCGGAGCTGATGGAGACCTCCGACGGGCTGGCGAGCAAGGTCGACCGCGCCTGCCTCGACCAGGTGGAGGCGTGGGTGCTGGCCGACCGGGTCGGCGAGGAGTTCGACGCCGTCGTCCTGCGCGCCAACGGCGAGTCGGCCGAGGTGTTCGTCCCCCACCCGCCCGTCCTGGGCAAGGCCGACGCCGCCGACCTGCCGGAGGGCCGCATGGTCCGGCTCCGCCTGGTCGAAGCCGACCCCGACGCCCGGCGCGTCCGCTTCGCCAGGGGGTAGCGGTCAGCGGCGCGTCCGCGCCGGTGACGAGGATGTCCGGTATGACTTCGGAAGGAACCACAGTGGAGTTGAGCGGTGTGACCGTCGGCGTGCTCGGCGGAACCGGCCCCCAGGGCCGCGGACTGGCCCTGCGCTGGGCGAAGGCAGGCCTGCGCGTCCTGATCGGTTCCCGCTCGGCGGACCGCGCGGCCGAGGCCGCGACCGAGCTCAACGCCGCCGCGGGCGTGGACACGGTCGCGGGCCGGGACAACGCGGCGTGCGCGGCGGAATCCGACATCGTGCTCGTCGCGGTCCCCTGGGACGGCCACGCCGACCTGCTGTCCAGCCTGGCCCAGCAGCTCGCAGGCAAGATCGTGATCGACTGCGTGAACCCGCTGGGCTTCGACAAGCAGGGCCCCTACGCGCTGCCAGTCCCCGAGGGCAGCGCAGCCCAGCAGGCCGCCGCCCTGCTCCCCGACTCGCGCGTCACCGCCGCCTTCCACCACGTCTCCGCCGTCCTCCTCGCCGACCTGTCGATCACCACCATCGACACCGACGTCCTAGTCCTCGGCGACGACCGCGAAGCCACCGACCACGTCCGAGCCCTAGCCGACACCATCCCCGGCATGCGCGGCATCTACGGCGGCAGGCTCCGCAACGCCCACCAGGTCGAAGCCCTCACCGCCAACCTCATCGCCATCAACCGCCGCTACAAGGCCCATGCAGGCCTCCGCATCACCGATGTCTGACACCCCCAACCCATCCACCCCCCACTCGGGCACCCCCGACCCGGCCGCCTCCCACCTGGCCGCCCCCGACCCGGCCGTCCCCCAGCCGGGCGCGTCCGACCCGGTCGCCTCCCACCTGGCCGCCCCCGACCCGGCCGTCCCCCAGCCGGGCGCGTCCGACCCGGTCGCCTCCCACCTGGCCGCCCCCGACCCGGCCGTCCC
>NZ_JBSGHB010000016.1:141201-162751 GCF_053604195.1 Actinokineospora sp. NPDC004072
CGTCCCCCAGCCGGGCGCGTCCGACCCGGTCGCCTCCGACCCGGCCGCCTCCCACCTGGGCGCGCCGGACTCGGGCGTTCCCCAGTCGGGCGCGTCCAGCCCGGCTGTCCCCGTCCCGGCCGCCCTCCACCTGGGCGCGTCCAACCCGGCCGCCTCCCACCTGGGCGCGCCGGACTCGGGCGTTCCCCAGTCGGGCGCGTCCAGCCCGGCTGTCCCCGTCCCGGCCGCCCTCCACCTAGGCGCCCCCAACCCGGCCGCCTCGGACCCGGCCGCCCCCCACCTGGGCGCGCCCGACTCGGGCGTTTCACAGCCGGGCGCGCCCAACCCGGCCGTCCCCATCCCGGGCGCGTCCGACCCGAGCATCCCCGACCAGGCCACCGACCACCTGAGCGCGTCCGTCCCCTCGCCGGGCGCGCGAGGACGTGCTGGCGCGGACCCGGGCGCATCCGTGCGCTCGTCGGATGCGCCCGGCCGAGCTGGCAACGACCAGGGGGCGTTCGTCCCCTCGTCACCCGGCCCCGGTGGGGTCGACGATCTCGGCGCGTTCGTTCCCCTGCCGGACGCACCCCGCCGCGTGGTCAGCCTGGTGCCCTCGCTGACCGAGGCCGTGGAGACCACCGCCCCCGGCCTCCTCGTCGGCGCCACCGACTACTGCACCCACCCACCGACCCTGGACGTCGCCCGGGTCGGCGGCTCCAAGTACCCGACGGTCCCCGCGATCCTCGACCTGCGCCCCGACCTGGTGATCGCCAACGCCGAGGAGAACCGCCCGGAGGACGTCGCCGCCCTCCGCGCCGCGGGTGTCCCGGTCTGGGTCACCGCCGCCCCCGCGACCGTCCCCGACGGCATCGCCTCGACCCGCCGCCTGCTGGTCGAGGCCCTGCGCCTCCCCGAGCCCGCCTGGCTGACCGAAGCTGCCGCCCTCTGGTCGACTACCACCCCCGTCTGGGCCACCGCGATCATCCCGGTCTGGCGCAAACCCTGGGTCATCCTCGGCCGCGACACCTTCGCCGGAGACGTCCTCCTCCGCCTCGGCGTCGCCAACGCCTTCGCCACCCACCCCGAGCGCTACCCCCGCCCACCCCTGGCCGACCTCCAAGCCACCCCGGCCGACCTCGTCGTCCTCCCCGACGAGCCCTACGAGTTCACCCCCGACGACGGCCCCCAGTTCTTCCCCGGCAAACGCCCCGTCCTCGTCGTCGGCCGCTATCTCACCTGGTACGGCCCATCCCTGGTCGACGCCCGCCGCGAGCTCACCGCCGCCCTCACCCGCTAGCGGAACCCGTCGGTCGCCGCCCGCAGCGCGGCCAACACCCCCGGTTCGGCCACCGCGTGCCCGGCCGCGGGAATGATCCGCAGATCGGACTCCGGCCACGCCCGGTGCAACTCCCACGCGCTCACTGGAGGGCACACCGCGTCGTAGCGCCCCTGCACCAGCACCCCGGGGATGCCCCGCAACCGGTGCGCGTCCCGCAGCAGCTGCCCATCCGCCAACCAGCCCCGGTTGGTGAAGTAGTGCACCGCCAACCGCGCGAACGCCACGGCGAACCGCGGCTCCTGGTACCGCGCCACCACTGCCGGGCTCGGCAGCAGCGACACCGTCGCCCCCTCCCACGTACTCCACGCCACCGCGGCCGCCGTCGCCTCCGGCCCCGCCAACAACTCCCCGTACGCCGCCAACGGGTCAACCCCCGGTGGCACCAGTTCCACGAACCGCGCCCACTCCTCGGGGAACAGGGTGCCCGCCCCACCTCGGTACAACCAGTCCAGCTCCCGCTCCCGCAGCAGGAACACCCCCCGCAACACGATCTCGCTCACCCGCTCCGGGTACCTCTGCGCATAGGCCAACGCGACGACGCACCCCCACGACCCCCCGAACAACTGCCACCGCTCAATACCCAGGAGCGTCCGCAGCCGCTCCATGTCCGCCACCAGATGCCACGTCGTGTTCGCGTGCGTGGCCGCGAACGGCTCGCTCCGCCCCGCCCCCCGCTGGTCGAACAACACGATCCGGTACGCCTCCGGATCGAAGTGCCTGCGCTGCGCCGGACTGGTCCCCGCCCCCGGCCCCCCATGCAGCACCACGACGGGCTTGCCCCGCGGATTCCCGCTGACCTCCCAGTAGATCCGGTGCCCATCACCCACATCGAGCATCCCGGACTCATCAGCCTCAATCGGCGGATACAGCGCTTCCATGCAGGCAAGACTATGGTCGAGGACATGGCCACGGCGCAGTTCGGCAAGGAAACCTCAGCACGCGGCGAATTCGTCCGCCAACCCAACCGCTTCACCGAACGCATCACCACCGACGGCCCCCGCCGCCCCGAACCCGGCCGCTACCGACTCATCGTCAGCCTCGCCTGCCCCTGGGCCCACCGCGCCGTCATCGTCCGCAAACTCCTCGGCCTCGAAGACGCCATCTCCCTCGGCATCGTCGACCCCATCCGCGACGAACGCGGCTGGCGCTTCACCCTCGACCCCGACGGCCGCGACCCCGTCCTCGGCGTCGAATACCTAGCCGACGTCTACCGCGCCACCGACCCCGACTACCAGGGCCGCGTCACCGTCCCCACCATCGTCGACACCACCACCGGAACCGTCGTCACCAACGACTACCCGCAGATCACTCTGGACTTGTCCACCCAGTGGCGCGACTTGCAGGGGCCCTCCCCCTCCCCTCCCACCGCCGATGGGTTTGATCTCTATCCGGTTGAGCTGCGGGGGGAGATCGACGCGCTGATCGAGCCGATCTTCCACCATGTCAACAACGGCGTGTACAAGGCTGGATTCGCCACGTCGCAGGCCGCTTACGACAAGGCGTACGCCGAGCTGTTCGCCGAGCTCGACCGGTTGTCCGATCGGTTGGCCGGGAGCCGGTACCTCATGGGCGACCGGTTGACCGAAGTGGACATTCGGTTGTTCACCACGCTCGTCCGGTTCGACGCGGTGTACCACGGGCATTTCAAGTGCAATCGGCAGAAGCTCAGCGAGATGCCGGTGCTGTGGGCGTACGCGCGCGACATCTTCCAGATCCCGGGGGTCGCCGAGACTGTCGATTTCGACCACATCAAGCGCCACTACTACGCCACGCATGAGCAGATCAACCCGACGCGGATCGTGCCTGCCGGTCCCGAGCTGGCCGGCTGGTGGGAGCCGCACGGGCGGTGATGGCCCGTGTGTTTCCCGCCTGGTTCCCAGGTTAGCCAGCGGGCGGGGGAGGGGCGAGGGGTTGTGGGAGGGCTGTGGACAACTGGGGATTCTCCCGGCACGGCCAGGAGAATCCCCAGCTCGACCTAGTGGAAGACGTGCTCGGGGCCGGGGAACTCCCGGTTCCGGACGTCGGCGGCGAACTCGCGGGCGGCGCCCAGGAGCACGTTCGCCACGTCGGCGTAGCGCTTGACGAAGCGCGGGGGCTTCGCGCGGCGCAGACCCGCCATGTCCTGCCAGACGAGGACCTGGCCGTCGCAGTCCGGGCCTGCGCCGATGCCGACGGTCGGCACCCGCAGCTCGTGGGTCACGCGCTTGGCGACCTCCGCGGGCACCATCTCCATCACCACCGCGAACGCGCCCGCCTCCTGCAGGGCCAGCGCGTCGGCCACCACCTGGTCGCCGTTCTCGCCGCGGCCCTGGACGCGGTAGCCGCCCAGGTTGTGCTCGCTCTGCGGGGTGAAGCCGATGTGGCCCATGACCGGCACACCCGCGTTGGTGATCGCCCGCACGTGCGGGGCGAACGCGGCACCGCCCTCCAGCTTGACCGCGTGCGCGCGGCCTTCCTTCATGAACCGCACCGCCGTGGCCAGGGCCTGCTCCGGGGAGAGCTGGTAGGAGCCGAACGGCAGGTCGGCCACGACGAGGGCGCGCTTGGCCGAGCGGGTCACCGCGGCGACCAGCGGCAGCAGCTCGTCCACCGTCACCGGCAACGACGTGTCGTAGCCGAAGACGTTGTTCGCCGCCGAGTCGCCGACGAGCAGGACGGGGATGCCCGCCTCGTCGAACAGCTCGGCGGTGTACATGTCGTAGGCGGTGAGCATCGGCCAGTGCTCGCCGCGCGCCTTCATCTCCTGGAGGTGGTGGATGCGTACCCGCTTGGCAGGCTTGCCTTGCCCTGCGGCGCCGGACCCGTACGGTGCGGCTACTTCCTGGATATCGGACATCGCTGGTCGACCGTCCTTCCCTCGAGGCCCGCGTTCGTCGCGTGGTCCCCGGGTGTTCGCGGATGGCTTACCGGTTCAGCCTGACACCAGGGTCGGGAGATGAGAGCCTGGTTGGGACCGACCTCACAAGGTCAGCCCTCGCGCCACCCGCTGGTGATCGGCAGCCTGCGGTCGCGCCCGAAGGCCCGGAACGTGATCTTGGTGCCGGGCGGGTACTGGCGGCGCTTGTACTCGGCCCGGTCGACCATGCGCAGGACCCGATCGATCAGCTCGGGGTCGTGGCCCGCGCGCACCAGGTCGGCGTAGCCGCGGTCGCCCTCGATGTAATCGTCGAGCACGCTGTCGAGCAGCTCGTAGTCCGGCAGCGAGTCGGTGTCGAGCTGCCCGGGGCGCAGCTCGGCCGACGGCGGCTTGCTGATCGAGTTCTCCGGGATGGGCGGGACCTCCCCGCGCTTCTCCGCCTCGGCGTTGCGCCAGCGCGCCAGGTGCCACACCAGCGTCTTCGGCACGTCCTTGATCGGCGCGAACCCGCCCACCGCGTCGCCGTAGATGGTGGAGTAGCCGACGGCCAGCTCGGTCTTGTTGCCCGTGGTGAGCACGAGATGGCCGTGCTGGTTGGACAGGCCCATCAGCGTCACGCCCCGGCAGCGGGCCTGCACGTTCTCCTCGGCCAGTCCCGTCAGGCCGAGCTGCTTGACGAACACCTCGACCATGTCCCCGATGGGCTGGGTCGAGTAGTGCAGGCCGGTGCGCTCGGCCAGCTCGGCGGCGTCAGAGCGGGAGTGCTCGGAGGAGTAGCCCGAGGGCATGGACACCCCGTGCACGGCGTCGGCCCCGAGGGCGTCGATCGCCAGGGCCGCGCACACCGCCGAGTCGATACCGCCGGACAGGCCCAGCACGACCGAGCGGAAGCCGTTCTTCTGCGTGTAGTCGCGCAGGCCGGTGACCAGGGCCGCCCAGATCTCGGCCTCCTCCGGCAGCGGCTCGGCCACCTCGCCGTGGTACCGGATGCCGTCCTGGCGGGGTTCGTCGGACAGCGTGATGCGGCGGACGGTGAAGTCGTCCACCACGTCGGCGGTGGTCTTCGCCGCCCCGCCGGGCAGGTCGAGGTCCAGCAGGGCCAGGTGCTCGACGAACTGGGGCACGCGGGTCAGCAGCGCGCCGTCGGCGCCGACGACGATCGAGTCGCCGTCGAAGACCAGGTCGTCCTGGCCGCCGACCTGGTTGACGTAGACCAGCGGGGCCTGGGCCTCGCGGGCGCGCCGAGCGATCAGCGGGAGCCGCTGGTCGTCCTTGGACCGCTCGTAGGGCGAGGCGTTGGGGGAGACGATGAGGTCGACCCCCGCCTGCCCGAGCGCGGCCACCGGGCCGCCCTCCTGCCAGATGTCCTCGCAGATCACCATGCCCACTTCCAGGCCGCGCACCCGCACGATCTCCAACCCCGTGCCGGGCTCGAACAGCCTGCGTTCGTCGAAGACGCCGTAGTTGGGCAGGTGGTGCTTGAACTGCCGTGCGACCACGCGACCCCCGTGCAGCACGGCGGCGGCGTTGCGCGGTCCGACCTCATCGCGGTCGAGATAGCCCACCCAGACCGGGACGTCGGCGCAGCCCGCGTCCGCCAGGGTCGCGGCGAGCGCGTCGAGGGCCGACCGCGAGGCGCTGCTGAACGACTCGCGCAGGGCCAGGTCCTCCACCGGGTAGCCGGTCAGGACCATCTCCGGGAAGACGACGACGTCAGCGCCCGCCTCGACCGCCTTGCGGGCCCACCGGACGACGAGGTCCGCGTTGCCCCCCAAGTCGCCGACGGTGGGGTTGACCTGGGCGAGGGCGATGCGTAGCTGCGGCATGTGTCCATCCTCCTCCACGTTTTCGCCCGTGAGGCGAAAATGTGATGGGCGTGTCAGCCCTTGGCCTTCACCTTCCGCATCGCGGCGCGGACGCGCTGCAGGGCCTGCTCGGCGTCGGAGTCGAAGGGGTTGTCGTGGACCATGTACGTCCACGTCGACGACGGCCTGCGCAGCCCGGCCTGCTCCAGATCGATCCCGTCCGCGGTGATCTCGGCCGTCTCCAGGGTCTCCACCGAGCGCTCGGCGACATCCTTGAGCAGGCTCTTGAACTCCCCGATCGCCGCGCGGTGGAACTCGTCGATGGGGGTCTCCCTGGCCAGCGCGCGCAGGTGGATCGTCTCCCGCACGTCGGACAGGAACGCCAGGTGGTCCGACCAGCGCCGGTCGACGTGGTGCAGCACGATGCGCCGGGCCACGCCCTCCAGCACGTCGTCGTCGAACTTCTCGGCCAGCTCCGCCCAGCGGTCCGGGCAGCGCTCCTTGAGCTGGCGGGCGGCCAGGTCGGTGCGCAGCACGTCGTCGCGGAAGTCCAGGACGATCTTGCGCTGCTGCTCGATGAGCCGGGTGTAGCGCCAGGTGTTGCGGTGGATGTCGAGGTTGACGCCCTCGGCGACGCGCTGGGCGTGCCCGATGAACCGGGCCGACGTGGCGTCGGTGAGCCTGCCGTCCTCGTCCGGCTCGCCGCCCGCGGTGGCCTCCGGCGCGTACTGCAGGACCAGGTCGTCGGCGAGGCTGGCGAAGACGACCGACCCGCCGGGGTCGCCCTGGCGGCCCGAGCGGCCGCGCAGCTGGTCGTCGAGCCTGCTGCTGGTGTAGTGCCCGGTGCCGATCACGTACAGCCCGCCCAGCTCGGCGACCTTGTCGTGGGCCTCGGCGTCGCCCTCCGACCCGCCGAGCCGGATGTCGGTGCCGCGGCCCGCCATCTGGGTCGACACGGTGACCGCGTTGTGCGCGCCCGCGTCGGCCACGATTGCGGCCTCCTCGGCGTCGTTCTTGGCGTTGAGCACCACCGGCGTCACGCCCGCCGCGGTCAGCTTCTCGGCCAGCCGCTCGGACTCGGCGACGTCCATCGTGCCGACCAGGATCGGCCGCCCGGTCTCGTGCACCTTGACGATCTCGGCGACCAGCGCCTTCTCCTTGGCCTCGACGGTGTCGTAGACCCGGTCCGGCTCGTCCTCGCGCACGCACGGCTTGTTCGGCGGGACCACCGAGACGCGCAGGTCGTAGAACTCGCGCAGCTGCTCGGCCACCGCCGTCGCGGTGCCGGTCATCCCGCACACCGTCTTGTAGCGGTTGATCAGGCCCTGCACCGAGATCGAGTCCAGGACCTCGCCGCTCTCGGTCGGCTTGAGCTTCTCCTTGGCCTCGACTGCCGCCTGCAGCCCGTCGGGCCAGCGCTGAAGCAGCGCGATGCGCCCCCGGGAGGTGTTGATCAGGTGCACCTTGCCGTCGCGGACGATGTAGTCGACGTCGCGTTCGAGCAGGGCATGGGCGTGCAGGGCGGCGTTGACCGCCGCGAGCCGGTCGCTGTGCTCGCCGGAGTAGAGGTCGATCCCGCCGAGCGCCTTCTCGACCATCCCCGCGCCGCGGGTGGTCAGCCAGGCGTTGCGGTTGTCCTCGTCGCGCTCGTAGTGGTCGCCCGGGCGCAGCGTCCGCACGATCGCGGCGACCTCCTGGTCGTCCTGCACGTCGTCGGTCGCGCCCGCCATCACCAGCGGCACCCGCGCCTCGTCGACCAGCACCGAGTCGGCCTCGTCGATCAGCGCCACATCGGGCTCGCCCTGCACCAGCTCGGACTCCTCGAGGGCCATCCGGTCGCGCAGCACGTCGAAGCCGATCTCGCTGACCGAGCCGTAGGTGACGTCCTTGGCGTAGGCCGCCCGCCGCTCCTCCTGGCTCGACTCCTGGGCCACCCACCCGACCGACACGCCGAGCAGCGCGAACACCGGGGACATCCACTCGGCGTCTCGACGCGCGAGGTAGTCGTTGACCGACATGACGTGCACCGAGCGCCCCTGCAGCGCGTACCCGGCCGCGGCCAGCGCGCCCGCCAGGGTCTTGCCCTCACCGGTGCCCATCTCCACGACGCGCCCGTGCAGCAGCTCCATCGTGCCGATCAGCTGCATGTCGTAGGGCCGCTCGCCGATCCCGCGCCGGGCCGCCTCCCGCCCGAGCGCGCACAGCTCGACCATGGCCTGGCTGTCCAGGGCCTTGTCGCCGACCTTCGCCCGCAGTTCCTCGGCGGCGGCGGTCAGCTCGGCGTCGTCGAGCTTGGCGACGCGCTCCTCCCGCCACTCGATCGACTTGAGCACATCGGCGTACTTCTTGAGGTCGACTGTGGCGGGCCGATCCAGCATCCGCTGGAACCGGCCCCTGACCCGTGTGAGCAACCCAGCCACGTCCGATGGCCACCTTCCTCAGTCGCCTGTGTCGGTCGACACGCGATTCTCGAACCCTGCCACCTAACGTCGGAGGATGACAGGTCGGTTCCGGGATCGCGGAACAGGATCGGGTCTTCCCAGGTCGCGGCTGCCTGACACACTGGCCGGGTGCCCAGAACGCCCGTCCCCGCCCTGCTGCTCGCCGCCCTCACCCTGCTGACCGGCTGCACAGCGCACATCGCGGGAGTACCCACCGCGGGCACCGTCGAGCAGAACGGCCCGGCCGGACCGGTGCCCCCGGGCCTGGAGCGCTTCTACGGCCAGCCGCTGACCTGGAAGGACTGCCGCCCGCTGAGCCACGACGACCTCAGCCGCGCGACCTTCGGCAACGCCGACGCCCGCTGCGCCGAGCTGACCGTCCCCCTCGACTACGCCAAGCCCGAAGGCCGCACCATCACCATCGGCGTCCTGCGCATCCCCGCCGCGGGCGAGCGCCGGGGCTCGGTCGTGGTCAACCCGGGCGGACCCGGCGTTTCCGGCATGGTCGCCGCGGTCTCCCTCGCCCCGAGGTTCACCCGGACGAGGCTCGGCGAGAGCTACGACCTGGTCGGCTTCGACCCGCGCGGCATCGGCGTCAGCGAGCCCCAGATCCGCTGCCTCACCGACGCCGAAGCCGACGCCGACCGCCTCGAACCCGCCGAGGACACCGTGGCCGAGGTGGAGGCGGAGAACCGGGAGTACGCGGCCAAGTGCGCCCAGCGCTCAGGTGGCACCGACGTCCTGGCCAACATGGGCACCCGCGACGTCGTCCGCGACATCGACGTCCTGCGCTCGGCCCTCGGCGAGGAGAAGCTGACCTACCTCGGCTACTCCTACGGCACCCGCATCGGCACCGCCTACGCCGAGGCGTTCACCGGCAACGTCCGCGCGATGGTCCTCGACGGCGCCGTCGACCCGCTGGCCGACCCGGTCGAGCAGGCCATCGGCCAGGCCAAGGGCTTCGAGCAGGCCCTTGACGCCTTCTTCGCCCAGTGCGCCGACTGCCGCATCGGCGACCCCGACGCCCTCGCCAAGGCCGTCGAGGCGCTGGAGGACGACCCGCTGCCGGTCGGCGCCCGCGCCCTGTCCGCCTCCGACGCCGTGACCGGCGTCGCCTCCGCCCTCTACGACGACCAGCTCTGGCCGATCCTGCAGCAGGCCCTCAATGGCCTGGCCGACGGCGACGGCACCCAGCTGCTCCTGCTCGCCGACCTCTACCTGGGCCGCGACCGCGACGGCAGCTACTCCAACAGCAACGACGCCCTGATCGCCGTCCGCTGCGTCGACGAGCCCCGCATCACCGACCGCGCCGAACTCGAGCGCGTCGCCGCCGAGATCGCCGAGGCCACCAAGGGCTCCTTCCTCACCGGGGCCGAGCCCCCGCTGCCCGCCCGCGACGTGTGCGCCTTCTGGCCCGCCCCCAACACCGCCCAGCCGCACCAGCCCAAGGTCGACGGCCTGCCCCAGGTCCTGGTGATCTCCACGACCGGCGACCCCGCCACCCCCTACCAGGCGGGCGTCAACCTGGCCAAGGCCCTCGACGCCCGGCTGGTCACCTACGACGCCGTCCAGCACACCGCGTTCCTGCAGCGCATCCCGTGCGTCGACGACATCGGCGTGGCCTACCTGCTCGACCTCACCCTGCCTGCCGAGGACGTGACCTGCGAGGGCTGAGCAGCAGCGCCAGCACCGCCCCCGCCGCGCACAGCACCGCCGTGATCAGGAAGATCTCGGTGTACTGGGTCAGCAGCGCCGCGTCGACGGCGGCCCGGTACTCGGCCAGCTCGCGCGCGGCCACGTCCGGGTCCTTGCCGAACGGCAGCGGCACCGGGAGATCCGCGGTCAGGCTGTGGAAGCGGTGCAGCCCCCACGCCGACAGCGCCGCCACCCCGACCAGCATCCCGGTCATCCGCGCCACGACCACACCCGCCGAGGCCACCCCGTGCTCGCGCGCGGGCACGGCCTTGAGCACCGCCGCCGACAGCGGGGCGATGACCAGGCCCAGCCCGAAGCCCGCGATCACCAGGTCGGTGTCCAGCCGCGGCAGCCCCAGCGGGTACGAGGCGGCCAGCACATCGCGCGGCCACGACGACATCAGCCAGTAGCCGACGCCCGCGAGCGCCATGCCCACGACCGTGACCGGCCGGTCGCCGAAGCGGCCCGCCAGCACACCGCCGAGCACCGCGCCCACCGGCAGCGCCACCAAGAAGCGCAGCAGGAGCAGCACACCGCCCTGGTCGTCGCGGCCCAGCAGCGTCTGCGCGAACAGGTCGACGTTGACCAGGGTGACCATGAGCGCGCCGCCCGCGGCCACCGAGACGCCCAACGCGACCAGGAACGGGCGCATCGCCACACCCGCCGGATCGATCAGCTTCGTCGCCGCCCGCCGCTCCCACAGCAGGAACGCGACGGCGGCCACCAGCGCGCCGAGCAGCACGGGCAGCCCCCACGGCGGCAGCACCGCGTCGCGGGGGTTCGGGTTGTACAAGCCGACCACAGCCAACCCCAGGGCCAGCGCCAACAGCAGGCCACCGACGACGTCGACGCGGACCGGGGTGCGCTCCCGCGCGGGCACGCTGACCTGGATGACGACCATGGCCAGCAGCGCGAGGGGAACGTTCACCCAGAATACGCCGCGCCAGCCGGAGATCTCCAGCGTGTTCGTCCACAGCGGAATCGTTGCGACAGCAACCCCATACAGGGGACCGAGAACGCTGCCCAACTCCTGCGCGCCGCCGACCGCGCCGAGCACCGCCGAGCGGCGGCGCTCGCTCCACAGGTCGGCGACCAGCGCCATCGTCACCGGCAGCAGCGCCCCGCTCGCCACGCCCTGCACCACCCGCCCGACCACCAGGATCGTGAGGTCCGGGGCCACCGCGGTGACCACCGAGCCCACCAGGAACCCGCCGAGGCAGAGGTGCAGCACGAGCTTGCGGCCGAAGCGGTCCGACGCCTGCCCCAGCAGCGGCATCGCCGCGATGTAGCCGAGCAGGTAGCCGGTGACGATCGGGGTGACCTGCTCCAGCCGGTTCAGCGGGATGCGCAGGTCCTCGATGATCTGCCGGATGACGCTGACCACCACGTAGGTGTCCAGCGCGCCGAGCAGCACCGCGAGCCCGGCCGCGGCGATGGCGATGCGGCGGCCGCGGGCCGGGGCGTCCACTGTGGCCATCAGGCGGGCGGGGTCACCGTGACGGGGACGTCCACGTCGGACAGCGTGAGGTCCACGCTGGCGGGCTCGCCCTCGCCGGGCAGCCCGACCGACGCCTTCACCGGCCGCTTGCTCTCCTCGTCGACCCACACCGTCACCCGCACGTCGCCGTCCACGCCCGGGACCAGCCCGGACACGTCCTGCTGGGTCGCCGTGCCGGTGACCTTGAACGCCGACTCGCCGCCGACGTCCTCGCGCGCCTCGGTGCGCGCGTCCTTCAGGTTCGCCAGCACGTGCGGGACGCCGCGCTGCGGGTCGAGGATCGCCGACGGGTCGTACAGGCTGCTGGTCAGCGCCGATGGGAGCTGCTGCCAACCGCCGGTGGGGCCCTTGATGTGGAGGTTGTTGCCGACGAGCACGAACTCGCCGTCGAACAGGTTGCCCATCAGCGTGAGCTTGACCGTGCCCTTGGCCGCGCCCTCCTTGGTCAGGTCGCCCTCGGCCTCCTGGACGGGGATGGCGGGAACCGACCCGTTGACCCGCAGCGTGAAGTGCGCGCTGGAGATCGTCTTGGTCGCCTCGGCGGCCTCCCGCAGCACCTGCGCGGCTTCCGGCAGCCCGCCGGGCGGCTCATCGGTGGACGAGCACCCCGCGGCCAACCCGACCGCCAACAGCATCCCGACGACTACCCGGCGCGTGACCATGCCGGAATGGTAGATCTCCCCGGCTGAGGGCGGTCCGGCGATGGCACCGGTTCAGGGCGCGGGTCGGAAAGTCCGCCGATACGCCAGCGGCGACACGCCGATCGCCGTGCGCAAGTGCTGACGCAGCGAAGCCGCCGTGCCCAGCCCGCACGCGCGCGCCACGTCGTCGACCGACAGCTCCGTGGTCTCCAGCAGGTGCCGCGCCCGCCGCACCCGCTGCTGGATCAGCCACGTCCCCGCCGACACCCCGGTCTCGGCGCGGAACCTGCGGGAGAACGTCCGCACGCTCATCCGCGCGTGCCCGGCCAGGGTCGCCAGGTCCAGCGGCTCGGCCAGCCGGTCGAGCGCCCACGCCCGGGTCGCCGCCAGCCCGTTGCCGCCGCCCGAGGGCACCGGCTGCTCGATGAACTGCGACTGCCCGCCCTCCCGCCACGGCGGCACCACGCAGTACCGCGCCGCCCGGTTCGCGGCCTCCGACCCGAAGTCCGACCGCACCACGTGCAGGCACAGGTCCATCCCCGCGGCCAGCCCCGCCGAGGTCAGCACGTCGCCGTCGTCGACGAACAGCACGTCGGGATCGAGGTCGACCCGCGGGTAGAGCCTGCGGAAGGTCGAGGCGAACCGCCAGTGCGTCGTGGCCCGCCGCCCGTCGAGCAGCCCGGCCGCGCCCAGCACGAACGCCCCGGTGCAGATCGAGATCATCCGGGTGCCGGGCCGGACCAGGGCCAGCGCCGCGGCCAACTCGGGCGACAGCTCGCCCTGGTGCCGGGGACCGACGGCCAGCGTGCCCGGGATCACCACGGTGTCCGCCTCGGCCAGCGCCTCCGGGCCGTGGTCGAGCACGGCGCTGAACCCCGCCGTCATCCGCACCGGCTTGGCGTCCACCCCGCAGACCACGACCTCGTACAGCGGCCGCAGGTCGGCATCGACCGCCGCATGGAGGACCTGCGACGGGATGCACAGGTCGAACCCGACCGCCTGATCCACCGCCAGCACGGCCACCCGGTGCGTCATGGCCAGATCTTTACACATATTGGCAATCAGGCCACTCGTCCGGGGCCGTCCGCCTAGGCAGGCTCACCGGCGTGACCAGACTGGAGGAGCCCACGACGCGCGTGCGTCGTCCGCACTGGGCTTGGTTCGTCGCCGCCGCCGCGTTCGTCGCCCTCGTCGGCGCAGCAGGCTTCCGCGCCGCCCCCGGCGTGCTGATCGACCCGCTGCACCAGGAGTTCGGCTGGTCCACCGCGACCATCTCGGCCGCGGTGTCGATCAACCTGCTGCTCTACGGCCTGATCTCCCCGTTCGCCGCCGCCCTCATGGACCGCCTCGGCATGCGCCGGGTCGTCGCCTGCGCCCTGCTGCTGGTCGCCGCGGGCAGCGGGCTCACGGTGTTCATGACCGCGAGCTGGCAACTGCTGCTCTTCTGGGGCATCTTCGTCGGCGTCGGCACCGGGTCGATGGCGCTGACGTTCGTCGCCACCGTCACCTCCCGCTGGTTCGTCCGCCACCAGGGTCTGGTCTCGGGCGTGCTCACCGCCGGGGGAGCCGCTGGCCAGCTGATCTTCCTGCCCCTGGTGGCGAGCCTGTCCACCCACCACGGCTGGCGCACCGCGTCGTTGGTCGTCTGCGCGGGCGCGCTCGCCGTCGTCCCCCTGGTCCTCTTCGCCCTCCGCGAGCACCCCCAGGACGTCGGCACCACCGCGCTCGGCGCCGACCCCGCCGCACCCCCGCCCGCACCGCCCGCGGACGTCCGCAGCGCGGGCCGCGCCATCACCGTCCTGCGCACCGCCGCACGCCACCGCACGTTCTGGCTGCTCGCGGGCGGTTTCGCGATCTGCGGCGCGTCCACCAACGGCCTGATCGGCACCCACTTCGTCCCCGCCGCCCACGACCACGGCATGCCCGCCACCACCGCGGCCGGACTGCTCGCCCTGATCGGCGTGTTCGACATCGCAGGCACCATCGCCTCCGGCTGGCTCACCGACCGCATCGACCCGCGCATCCTGCTCGGCGTCTACTACAGCCTGCGCGGGGCCAGCCTCATCGTCCTGCCGCACCTGTTCGCCGCGACCACCGAACCACCCATGTGGGCGTTCATCGTCTTCTACGGCCTGGACTGGGTCGCCACCGTCCCGCCGACGGTCGCCCTGTGCAGGCGGGCCTTCGGCGCCGACGGCCCGATCGTCTTCGGCTGGGTGTTCGCCTCCCACCAGGTCGGCGCGGGCGTCGCCGCCCTGGGCGCGGGCGTCATCCGCGACCACCAGGGCGGCTATGACCTGGCCTGGTACCTCGCAGGCGGGCTCTGCGCGATCGCGGCGGTGCTGTCGCTGCGCATCCGGGCACAGGCAGCGCCCTCCAGCCGGTGATGTCTACGCTGCGCGTTATGGATCGCCAGCAAGACTTCGTGCTGCGCACGCTCGAGGAGCGCGACATCCGGTTCGTCCGGCTGTGGTTCACCGACGTGCTGGGCTTCCTCAAGTCCGTCGCCGTCGCCCCCGCCGAGCTGGAGGGCGCGTTCTCCGAGGGCATCGGCTTCGACGGCTCGGCCATCGAGGGGTTCGCCCGCGTGTACGAGTCCGACATGGTGGCCAAGCCCGACCCGTCGACCTTCCAGGTGCTGCCCTGGGAAACCCCCGGCGGCGAGCCCTACTCCGCCCGCATGTTCTGCGACATCGCCATGCCCGATGGCGCCCCCTCCTGGGCCGACCCCCGCCACGTCCTGCGCCGCACGCTCTCGCGCGCGAGCGAGGCCGGGTTCACCTGCTACGTGCACCCGGAGATCGAGTTCTTCCTGCTCAGCAACCTCCCCTCGGACGGCTCGGCCCCCGAGCCCGCCGACAACGGCGGCTACTTCGACCAGGCCAGCCACGCCACGGCGACCCACTTCCGCAGGCACGCCATCGAGACCCTGGAGGCGATGGGCATCTCGGTGGAGTTCAGCCACCACGAGGGCGCCCCCGGCCAGCAGGAGATCGACCTGCGCTACGCCGACGCCCTCACCATGGCCGACAACGTCATGACCTTCCGCTACGTGGTCAAGGAGGTCGCCCTCACCCAGGGCGTGCACGCCTCCTTCATGCCCAAGCCGTTCACCGACCAGCCCGGCTCCGGCATGCACACCCACGTCAGCCTCTTCGAGGGCGACCGCAACGCCTTCTACGACGGCGAGGACCCCTACCAGCTGTCCGCGACCGGCAAGGCCTTCGTCGCGGGCCTGCTTCGCCATGCCCGCGAGATCTCGGCGATCACCAACCAGTGGGTGAACTCCTACAAGCGCCTCATCGTCGGCGGCGAAGCCCCCTCCGCGGTCTGCTGGGGCCACGCCAACCGCTCGGCCCTCGTCCGCGTCCCGATGTACTCCCCGGGCAAGGCGTCCTCCCGCCGCGTCGAGATCCGCTCCCTGGACTCGGCGTGCAACCCGTACCTGGCCTACTCGGTGATCCTCGCCGCCGGTCTCAAGGGCATCGCCGAGGGCTACGAGCTGCCCCCGGCCGCCGAGGACGACGTGTGGTCCCTGTCCGACGCCGAGCGCCGCGCGGCGGGCTACGCCCACCTCCCGCAGAACCTCGGCGAAGCGCTCGCGGAGATGGAGAACTCCGAACTGGTCGCCGAAACCCTCGGCGAGCACGTCTTCGACTTCTTCCTCCGCAACAAGCGCTCCGAATGGGACGCCTACCGCCGCAGCGTGACCCCGTACGAGCTGCGCACGATGCTCCCGGTCCTCTAGCGAGCGACCCGGATGGACATCACCGAGTTCCAGGACCTCCGCCGTGCAGGCCGGACCACAGCCCTGGAGCAGACCCAGCTCTGCCGCTCGCGCATCGCCCAGGTCGACCCGCTCCTGCGGGCCGTGCTCTGCCTGACCGATGACGCCGAAGCCCAGGCACGTGCCAGCGACCAGCGAGCCGCCGCAGGCACGCTGCTCGGCCCGCTCGACGGCGTGACCGTCCTGATCAAGGACAACATCGACACCGCCGACCTGCCCACGACCGCGGGCTCCCGCGCCCTCGCCGACCTCAAGGCCCCGCGCGACGCCGCCATCGTCGACCGCCTCAAGGCGGCCGGGGCGGTGGTCCTCGGCAAGACCAACCTGTCCGAGTGGGCCAACTTCCGATCCACCCACTCGATCTCCGGCTGGTCGGCGCTGGGCGGCCAGACCGGCAACCCGCACGTGCTCAACCACAACCCCAGCGGCTCGTCCTCCGGATCAGCCGCCGCAGTTGCCGCGGGCATGGCGCAACTGGCCATCGGCACCGAGACCAACGGCTCCATCGTCAGCCCGGCGGGCTACTGCGGGGTCGTCGGCCTCAAACCAACCGGCGGCCTGCTGCCCACCGACGGCGTCATCCCGATCAGCCCGCACCAGGACGCGCTGGGCGTCCTGGCCCGGACCACCGCCGACGCGGCCCTGGCCCTGGCTGTGCTGCACGGGGTGGGGAACCCTGCCCGGGCAGGGCTCCCGCAGGCGGGTCGGGTGGCAGACCGGGCTCGGACCGGTCTCGACCTCGCCGGGCTCGCGGCGCGAGCCACCCCGGCGGCACTGCGGGGACGGCGACTGGGCATCTGGCGACGGCCGGGGGACCAGTTCGTCGACCGCGTCGTCGACGACGCCGTCGCCGCCCTCACCGAGGCCGGGGCCCGGTGCGTGGACGTCGACCTGCCGAACGTCGACGAGATCGATGAGCTGTCCTGGTTCGCGCTGCTGGCGGAGTTCCCCGGCGCGCTCGACGAGTACCTGCGCACGCGCCCGGGCGGACCGGCCAGCCTGGCCGAGGTGGTCGCGTTCAACCGTGTCGACCCGATCGAACTGTCCCACTTCGACCAGGACATCTTCGAGCTCGCGCTGGACGCCGACCCGCGCCACCGCGACCACCGGCCAACCGCCACCAGGCTGGCCCGCGCCGCCGTGGACCAGACCGTCGCCGCGCACGACCTCGACGCCGTCCTCGCCCCGACCAACGGGCCCGCCGAGGTGACCGGGGACCCCGGCTCCTCGATCGACTCGGCCACACCCGCCGCCGTCGCCGGATATCCGGCCGTCACCGTCCCCGCGGGGTCGGCTGGGCCACTGCCCATAGGCATCACCTTCCTCTCCGGCGCCCACCAGGACGCCCCGTTGCTGACCGCAGCCGCCGCGTTCGAGCGGCTGGTCCAGGCCAGGAGGGAGCCGGAATTCCTCCCGGCCCTCCCGGTCTGACAACTCCAGGCTGCCCACGGCCCGGCACCGCTGTCACCGGCCACCTCGCCGCCTGTGGATAACTCGACTTTCGCCCAACGGGGGTAGCCACAGGCCCCGGCGGGGGCACTAGGTTGGCCGGGTGCCCGACGTGTCCCCGCCGGTGATCGCCTGCACGGTGGCCGCCGCAGCCGAGCTGCCCGCTGCCCGCATCACCGCCCGCACCTGGATCGAGCACCACCCCGGCGGGCGCTTCGCGCTGCTGCTGGTGGACGCCGACGCCGAGCCCGGCGTCCTGCGCCCGGCCGACATCGGCGTGCCCGACCTGGCCGTCCTCGCCACCGGCCACACCGCGCAGGAGGCCGCAGCGGCCCTGCGCCCGCGGCTGGTCGAGTGGCTGCTCGCCCAGCACGACTGCCCGGTCCTGCTGCTGGACCCGCACGTCCGCGTGTACGCGCCACTGGCAGAACACCTGGTCAACGCCCTGGACGACGCGGCTCTGCTGCTGGTCCCGCGGGTCCTGCGCCCGCTGCCCGACGACGGCCTGCGCCCCACCCCCGCCGACCTGCGCACCGCGGGGATCTACGACGCCGGGCTCGTCCTGGCGGCCCCCGGCGCCGAGCACTTCCTGCACGCCTGGGCCGACGCCGCCCAGACCGACCCCGCCCGCGTCGCCGAGCTCCTCGACGGCGCCCCCGCGCTGGTCGACCACCGCGTGTTGCGCGACCCGGGCCTGGGCCTGTCCCGCTGGAACGCCGCCCAGCGCCCCCTGGCCAAGGCCGCCGACCACAGCCTCACCGCCGCGGGCTCGCCCCTGCGCACAGTCGACTTCACCGACTTCGACCCCACCCGCCCCTGGCTGCTCAGCGCCTCCATCACCGACCACCCGCGCGTGCTGCTGTCGGAGTTTCCGCTGCTCAGCAGGCTGTGCGCGGACTACGCCAGCGAGTTGGACGTCCCGGCGACCACGCCGACCACGCGCTTCGGCAGCCTGCCGGACGGCACCGAGATCCCCGCTCCGCTGCGGGCCGCCTACCGCGCCACCCGCCCCGCCGACCGGCCACCGGCCGCGACCGACCCCACCGGGTTCCTCCGCTGGGCGTGCGCGCCCGACCCCGACCACCCCGGGCTGACCCGCTGGTCGGCCGCGCTCTGGGCAGGCGACCTCGACCTGCGCAAACGCTTTCCCGACCCCAGCGGACCCGAGTACCGCAACTGGTGCGCAACCGACGGCGTTCTCACCGGTCGGGTGCCGCAACGCGCGATACCGGGCGCGCCGGGCGAAGTGGCTTTACTCGACCAGATCGGCGTGACCGTCCTGGGCGAGGGCGCTCTGGCCGAGCGCGTCCGTCGGGCGGCTGAGGCGTCCGGCCTGCCCGTCGCCGACGACAGCCGCTACCCGGTTGTCCTGCTCTGCGACACCATCGTCACCGCCCCCAAGAACCGACACGTCATCGCGGTGCGCGAGACGGTAGGGCCGCTACCGGAGAACACCGCCGAACGCTGGCTCGCGTGGCCCTCCCTGGCTCCCGCCGCCGACGGAGTCGCCACGCACACCGTCCCGCTCCCGGTCGCCGACCCCGGCCCCCGGGACGACACCGAACCGGCCCGCACCGCGCTCGACCTCGGCGAAGGCCCGGTCTTCGTGGCGATGGCCGACGGCTCCGAGGACGTGACCGCCGCGTTCACCGCGGCCTTCCCCGACCGCCCGGACGTGCGCCTGGTCCTGCTCGTCCCGGAACCGGTCGCCCGCAGCGAGGCCGCCGAACGCCTGCGCCTCACCTCCGCGAGCGACCCGCGCGTGCGGCTGGTCACCGACGAGGACCGCTTCCCGCGCGCGGTTGACGCCGCGACCTGGGCGGTGTCCCTGCACCCGTCCGACCACCCGCGCCCAAGCCCGGTGCACCAGTGGCTCATCGCGACCTCGCTGCGCGGGGTGCCCGTCGTCACGGTCACCGGAGGTCTGGCTGCTGAACTCCTGGGCGGCGACTGCTGCGTCGCGCTCACCGCTGACGCAGACCGTCGACGGGCCTTGCGCGAACTGGCGGACGATCTCGCCGCGGCGGACAAGGTGGGCGCCGCTGCCCGGACGCACCTGTCCGAGGCGTTGTCGCCCGCGGTATCCGGTGCGGCCATCCGCAGGCGCATCGAGCTGGCCTATCGGGGCTGGCGAGCCGAGCGCGCCTTGGCGGCCGCGACCGAGGAAGACCCGTTGCGGCCTCTCCTGGCAGCAAGGCATGCGCTCCTGCGCAAGCCGGATGTCGACGCGGGCTACCGGATCCCGATGGCTCCCGCGTTGCGCCGTGGCGTGTTGCGTGTGCTCAACCACTACGACGCCCACCTGACCTGGGTGATGTCGGCGCTGCTGGAGAGCGTGGAGCGCACCGCGGCCGGGCTCGTCGAGCGCCAGGACCGCATCGCCGCGGCGGGCACGGGCGTCGACGCCGACCTGCTGCGCGCCGACCTCGACCTCGTGGCGGAGCGGAACTCCCAGCTCGGGCGGCAGATCGCCGCCACCGGCGAGGAGGTCGCCCGGCTGCGCAGCGAGGTCGCCGACGGGGTGCGCACCGTGGGGGACTTCGCCGCGCTCGTGCGGAAGAACCCGACCCGGCAGGCCGACCCGGGGGTCGCTGACCAGGTGCGCGCGCTGACAGAGGCGCTGGAGAGCAGCCAGGCGCGCATCGCCGCCCTGGAGGAGCGGCTCTCCCGGGAGCTTGCTGACCGCGACGCGCGGTTCGAGGTCGGTCGGTGGTCAGCCGATCAGGCGTTGCGGGCCACCGATGCGTTGCGCCGGGTCGTCGTCCGGCAGCACGAACGGGTGGAATCCGACGACTCCGGGGTGCCGAGTTCGCTAGTGCTGTGCGACGCGGGCCTGATCCGGCTCCCGGCTCAGGACAGCGTCATGTCCGCCGTGCTGTCGAGCAACGGGGTGTGGGAGCCCGAGGTCGCCGAGCTCGTGGACTCCCTGATCGAGCCCGACTCGGTGTTCCTCGACGTGGGCGCCTACGTGGGCTACCACTCCCTGCGGGTGCTCGCGCGGCTTGGAGCCAGTGGCACCGTGGTCGCGGTCGAACCAGACCCCGAAGCGGTGAAGTTGTTGCGGCACAACGTGTCTGCAAACGTCGCACCGTCCGTGGCGGAACGGCTCGCGATCGTGGAGGCCGCCGCGTGGGACGGGCAGGCGGACCTGGTGGCCACGCCCGCGCCGGGCGGCGGGTTCCGGGTCGAGCCCCAAGATCCAGAAACAGTGATCACCACCACATCGGGTGAATCCGGGCTGCGAGGCGTCCGGCTCGACCGCGAGCTGGCCGCCGTCCCGGCCGTCGGGGGGCAGCGCCTGTCGGTGGTGAAGGTGGACGTTCCGGGCCGTGGGCACCGGGTCCTCGGAGGCCTCGTGCGGAGGCTCCGCAAGGACCGGCCGAACGTGATCGTGGCCATCGACGGGCCGCTGACCAGCGGTTTTGGTGACGACCCCGCCGTCGTCCTGCGGGAGTTCCGCACGTGGGGGTACGAGCTGGTGCGCCTGGGCGACGACCGCGCGGTCGCACCGGACGACGTGCTCGACGAGGTGCTCTCCGGGGTGGTGCGGACCCTGTGGCTGCGGCCCGCCGCAACGCGCTGACCAGCCGATTTGACTTTGGCGATCGAAGCCGCGTAACTTTCTCCCTGTCGCACGGAGCGGCCGGAACGAAAGCGGGACTAGCGCCCGAAGCGGGACGGACACTCCAACCGGGTCGAGCGGGTTGACACCGCGAATCGAACCGAGTAACGTAGTGCGTCGTTGCCCGAGCCTGAACTTCCGGTAAGGATCTAGCGATCCTCCACGGGTAGGTCGGTGGGCTAAAACCAAGCTAGGCAATACCAGCCTCTGATGGCGTCGCGGTTGATCCGCGGGTTGTTGGATGTGCGTGTGTTGTTTGAGAACTCAACAGTGTGCCGATGAAAGCCAGTAGAGCTTTTATGAAGTGAACCCCGTTTGATTGGGTTCCTTTGAGTAGAAATTTTGACCAGATACGTCTGGTTGCTATGGATCATTGTTGGAGAGTTTGATCCTGGCTCAGGACGAACGCTGGCGGCGTGCTTAACACATGCAAGTCG